>JBDNGV010000312.1:0-7135 GCA_041689125.1 Daejeonella sp. | reverse complement strand
TGTTTCACAGCAATTAAGGATAGATAAGAGAAATGCTCATGATAAATAGTATCAAATTGATTTTTATCTATTAATTGTAGCAGGTGCGGAAACTCAAAAGTGATCACTCCTTCAGGGTTTAGCAAAATTTGCAATCCACCTACAAAATCATTGATATCTGGAACATGAGCAAGCACATTATTACCTAGTAATAAGTCGGCTTTAGTTCCTTTTTCAACTAGTGTTTTGGCTAACCTAACACCAAAAAAGTCTATAACAGACTCAATTCCTTTTTTTTTGGCAGCAGCGGCTGTATTTGCAGTAGGTTCAATACCTAAAACAGGAACTCCATTCTCTTTAAAATATTGAAGAAGATAGCCATCATTACTGGCAATTTCAATAACCTGTGATTTTGAATTAAATCCGAAACGCTTTATCATCATTTCTGTGTATGACTTGGCATGAGCTAGCCAGCTTGTAGAAAATGAAGAAAAATACGCATATTCTGAATTGAATATATCGTCATGCTTTGCAAATTCATCAATCTGAACTAAAAAGCATTTTTCACACACCATGATTTTCAAAGGAAAAAAAGTTTCCGGTTTATTTAAATCAAATGCTTTTAGATAAGAGTTTGACGGTGGCCTAAAGCCAAGGTCTACAAATTCATGTGTTAATGTGTTTTTGCAAAATCTGCAATTCATAGGTTTATTCCTTTAAATGTATTGTCAATAAGTTTATATGTCCTATCTTTTTCACTTAGCATCTCTGGTGGTAATACCCAATTAATATTGAATATTGGATCGTCAAATCTCACTCCTGAATCTGCTTCTGGTGTGTAATATTGTGTATGGTGATAAATTAATTCGCAATCATCTGTTAAAGTTTGAAACCCATGAGCAAATCCTTCAGGTATATAAATCATCATTTTATTTTTTGCAGATAAGATTGTGCCGTACCACTTTAAAAATGTCGGAGATTCTTTCCTTAAATCAATAATTACATCAAATACTTCTCCAGAGATACAACGAACTAATTTTATTTCTTTGTAGGGCGGTAATTGATAATGCATTCCCCTTATGATACCCTTATTTTTAGTAAATGAATGATTTAGTTGAACCCATTCCTTTTTATGCCCAATTTGTATAAATTCTTTTTTACAAAAAGTTCGAGCAAACCATCCCCTTTCATCATTAAAACAATTCAAATCTATAATGTAACTGTCTTTTAGGATAGTTTCTTTAAAAATCATTGTTAAGATAATTTTTAATTTGATCAGTAGTATATTCTAAAATTAAATCCTCTGGTTGTTTATACCAATCAATCGTTAAACTGATAGCTTCTTTGCTATTTAACTTTGGTTTCCACAATAAATCATTTATTGATCTACTAATATCTAATTTTAATAATCCAGCCTCATGAGGTTGATCAAGATTGTTTGAAGAATTTATCCAGGATCCTGTACCCCAAGATTGAATTGCTAATTCAACCAATTCTTTAACTGTTAATTGATCATTTATAAAAGGACCAAAGTTGTAAGGATTTGAAAACGCAATAGGATTTATATTTAAATTAATACCTAATTGTAAATATCCTAATATTGGTTCAAGTACATGTTGCCAAGGCCTTACAGCATTTTGATTTCTAACTATAATGTCTTTTTTAGTTCGCAGCGATAAAATGATATCAGGTATAATTCTGTCTTTTGAAAAATCACCACCGCCAATCACATTACCAGCTCTAGCTACCGCTATTCCTTTTTGATGTTTTTCAATAGTAGTGGAATTGAAGAAAGAATTTCTATAGGAGTCAATAATTAATTCCGCACAGGCTTTGCTGGCACTATAAGGATCATATCCTCCTAATCGATCATTCTCTCGATATGGATAAATCCATTCATTATTAAAATAAACTTTATCAGTAGTGATTAAAATAATTGAACATTTTTTATCTAAAAATCTAACTGCCTCCAATAAATTAGCAGTACCTATTGCGTTTATTTCAAAAGTTTCAGTAGGAATTTCATAAGATAAACGGACTAATGGTTGAGCAGCTAAATGAAAAACAAAGTCGGGTTGAAAGTCTAAAACTGCTTTTTTTAGTTTATCTTTTTCTCTTAAGTCTGCAATTATCGAATTGCAAATTTTATCACCGTTAATTAAGTTATATAAATCATTTTTGGTTCTTGGGGCTAATGCATATCCCATCACTTCAGCACCTAAAATATTTAGTGTTTTCAATAACCAAGCACCTTTAAAACCAGTGTGTCCAGTTAAAAATACTTTTTTTCCTTTGTATGTTTTTTTTAACTCTTTTAACATGGCTTACCAAATTTTCCATTTTGCTTCACCAGTATTCCATAGTTGCTCTAATTCTATTCTATCTCTTAATGCATCCATAGGTTTCCAAAAACCAAAATGCTTATAAGCACAGAGCTGATTATCCTCAGCAATTTCAATCAAGGGTTTTTTCTCCCACTGTATGGAATCCATATCTTCTTCAAGATATTTAAAAATACCAGGTTCCAAAACAAAAAAACCACCATTAATCCACATCCCATCACCTTGTGGTTTTTCTACGAAATGTCCGACCTTTCCATCTTCAGCTATCTCAATATTACCAAATCTACCAGGGGATTGAACGCTTGTTAAGGTAGCTAATTTTCCATGCTTTTTATGAAAAGATACTAATTCTTTAATATTAATATCTGCAACTCCATCTCCATAAGTGAGCATAAAAGATTCATTTGCTACATACTTTTGAATTTTTTTAATTCTACCAGCGGTATTGGTATTTAAACCAGTGTCCACAAGTGTAACTTTGAAAGATTCTGAATTGGAAAAATGAACATCTATCTTATTTTTTTCCAATTCGATAGTCACATCAGAATTGTATAAATAGTAATTCAAAAAATATTCCTTAATAGATTGTGCTTTATATCCTAAGCATAAAACGAAATCATTGTAACCATAAGCTTCATAAATTTTCATGATATGCCATAAAATTGGCTTTCCTCCAATCTCTACCATAGGCTTTGGTCTTGCCTCTGTTTCTTCCATCAAACGAGTACCCAACCCTCCAGCAAGTATTATAACTTTCATCTATAAGTATTTTTTAATTTTAATGTAAACATTATCACTCATGGGGTGACTACAACACAATAAAAATTCATCGAGTAATAAATCCATACGTTTATTATCTAGACCTATCATTTTTAAACTGCCTTTTTTCAATTGCCTTTTACAGGTACTGCAATTACCTGTTTGACACGAATAAGGTAATTCCAATCCCGAGTCTAAAGCTGTTTCTAAAATACTTTTACCTTTAATTAACTCCAGAGCATATTCAGTATTTTGAAATTTCAGCTTAATAGTTTGGATAATTATATCTTCAAAATCTTTTTGATCTTTAACCAATTCAAAATCTTCAAACAAGATATTTACAGGGAGTAAATTAAGAGTACTTAATGCTTCTTTAACGGATTCTTGTAGACCAGCAGGACCACAGATAAAATGTCTGGTATTGATACCATCAGTCCCATCAAGAATATCTAGGGCATAATCCATGTTAATACTGCCATCAACTATATAGAGATTATCTTCTCTTAGGATAAGCAAAGAATGAAAATGCCATGCCTTAAATTTATCAGGATACGCTTTTAATAAATTAATAATTTTCTCTAAAAATATAGTTTTATCAAAATTCCTATTTCCATAAATTAAATTAACATCTATTGATGGTTTTGAAAACAAAACCTCTTTAATTAATGGTATTAAGGGGGTTATTCCGCTGCTCACTCCCCAGAAATAGATTGCATTGATATTTTTCTTACCATCCAGAATAAAATCACCCAATGGTTCTATCACCTCTATCACATCCCCGATTTGAACTTGGTCATGAATATGATTAGAAACAATACCAATAGGCACCCTCTTTATCGTTACCTCTATAAGCGCATCAACCGAAGGCGCTGACAAAATAGAATAAGGTCTGACCTACCGCCTTCCATTTATCTGAAATATAAGAGAAGGATATTGACCTTCTTTTAATTTATTTTACGTAAAGCTAGTTGTTTAAAACAGATTGTTAGGGACTCCGCGGTTTCTTTTCGAATTTCTACAACTTTTAAAGTATATAACTCCAAATATTAAGCCATTACACTTTTTATAATTTTATTCGCCAATAAAATCATAATAATCAAAAAACCAGTAATTAAGCCACCTAAAATTATAGCCTTTCCTTTTCCAAGCTTTTCTTTATCCAACGGATATACCGGCTCATCTACCACCTGTATCAAAGGCGTTTCTTTCAATAAAGCCATTTTTGACATCTCCAAATTTTTAACTAATTCACCTAAAATAGCTTTATTGGTTTCTGCAGTAAATTGCGACCTCTGCATAGGGGCTGCACGCTGCACCTGACGTGTCATATTTAAATTGGGTGTAGCATCTGATACAGCAGCTGCAGCATATATAGCATCGCTCATAACCTCCCCTACCGAATCTACTTTTTGTTTTAGGATAGCAACATTTTCTAAGGCTTTTTTGGTTTTTGTCTGTATATAAAAATCGTTAACATTCTTAACGATCTGTTCGTTAAATACTTTAGCAAAGGCTTCATCGTTTGCTTTTACCTCTACATTAATAATACTTAGTTTTTTATCCGGTTTAGCTACTACGAGGTAGTTTTCATTAATATCGTTAACCATCTTACCCACAATACTATCTTGAATGCGAATTTACCCCAACAAGCTCATGATGATACTTTTTTGCTTGTCCATGATTGGCGATCTTTCGTATGATAGAGCCAAGTACTGTGTTGTTGGTATATAAAGCCCCTACATCACCATAACAACCTAGGTTTTTGACGGAAAAAATGAAGTACAACCAATGTGTCCGATTGTTCCGGCTTTCTTAACTGATCCATCCGAAAATGTATATTCAGCACCAATTGCCTGAGCGGCATCTTCAATTACAAAAATTTGATGCTTTTCCGCCAATTTCATAATCGGCTCCATATCTACACATTGGCCGAACAAATGAACTGGAACAACGGCGCGTGTCTTTGCAGTAATAGAATTTTCAATAATCTCAGCAGTAATATTAAAGGTTTCTGGATCAACTTCAACCATTACAGGTTTTAATTGGAGGAGCGCGATTACTTCAGCTGTTGCTACATAGGTGAAACAAGGAATAATCACTTTATCACCAGTCTTAAGACTAAGAGCCATTAAAGCAATTTGCAAGGCGTCAGTACTATTAGCACATGGAATAACAAAGGCAGTAGAAAGATATCGACCCAAATCATCTGAGAATTTCTTAACCTGTGGGCCGTTAATAAAAGCTGTGGTATCTATCACCTCTTAGATAGCCATATCAACTTCCGCTTTAATTTTAGCGTACTGACCTTTAAGGTCAACCATTTGAATATTCTTAACCATTTTTCTTGTACCAATTATAAGTTTCAACCAATCCCTCTTTTAAAGAATATTCAGGATCATAGTTTAGAATCTCTTTTGCTTTAGAAATATCTGCGAGACTATCTTTAACATCTCCAGATCTAGATTCTCTATAAATCAGCCCTAGAATAGAATTTGAGAGTTGTTGAATATAAACCCAAAGCTGATTAAGTGAAGTTTGTTCCCCGCATGCAATGTTAATAACTTCATGACCTTTATTATTTGAAAGGAGCGCGTTTATATTCGCTTGAACTGCATTTTGAACAAATGTAAAGTCGCGGGTTTGTTCTCCATCACCATTCATTATTGGAGCCACATTTGAAAGTGATGCCTTAATAAATAGTGGGACCACTGCAGCATAAGCTCCATTAGGATCTTGCTTAGGCCCAAAAACATTGAAATACCTGAGACCAATACTGTCAATGCCAAATAAATCTGAAAATACTTGGGCATACAATTCATTGACGTATTTGGTTACTGCGTAAGGCGATAGTGGTTTTCCAATGATTCGTTCAATTTTAGGAAGATTCTTGGAGTCACCATATGTGGATGAAGACGCAGCATAAACAAAACGCTTAACTTTACTACCTCGTATTGCCTCTAACATATTTAAAAAGCCATCAATATTAACCTGATTGGTTGTTATCGGATCGTTAATAGATCTAGGTACTGAGCCTAATGCCGCCTGATGGGAGACAAAATCAATACCCACTAGCGCTTTTCTGCAATCATCAATATTACGAATATCACCTTCAATAAGCTCAAATTGGGGTAATTGAAGGAATTCTTTTATATTTTCAATTTTCCCATTTGAAAAATTATCCAGGACACGGACGTGTTTGGCTTTGTTCCTTATTAAGTATTCAACCAAATTAGAGCCAATAAAGCCTGCTCCTCCAGTTATCAGAAATGTAGAATCCGACAAGCTTTCTTTATGATAGGCCCTGTGAGAAATATTAGAGTCTTCCATCAACTTTAGTCTTATCAAGGATTGATTTTACATCGTAAATTATAGAATTGGGTTTGAGGAGCGATTTTAGGTTTAAACCAACAAACTGATCGTGAGCTACCGCAAGTATCGCGCCGTCATAGAGATCTGCATCTGAAGCTAACTCCTGGATTGAGTGCAAGTCATACTCATGCAATACTTCTTCACAATTCGCCCAAGGATCCCATATAGTAACATCAATACTATAATCTCTTAATCCTTTAATAATATCAACTACTTTGGTGTTTCTGACATCCGGGCAATTTTCTTTGAAAGTAACACCCATCACCAGCACCTTTGCGTTTTTTAAGGTTAAATCTTTCTTAATCATAAGTTTTATGAACTCATGCGCGATGTATCCCCCCATACCATCGTTAAGCCTCCTGCCCGCTAAGATGATCTCGGGATGATAGCCTGCTTCCTGCGCTTTCTGAGCTAGATAATAAGGGTCCACGCCAATACAATGCCCGCCAACCAAACCGGGGGTAAATTTTAGAAAATTCCACTTAGTACCCGCAGCTGCTAATACTTCGTGGGTATCAATGCCTAACAAATTAAATATTTTGGAAAGCTCATTTACAAATGCAATATTAATATCTCGCTGTGAATTTTCAATAACCTTTGCAGCCTCGGCAACTTTAATACTACTTGCTTTGTGAGTACCTGCAATAATGATTGATCGATAGAGTTGATCTACCATTTCTGCAACC
>JBDNGV010000311.1:0-5592 GCA_041689125.1 Daejeonella sp. | reverse complement strand
CTTGAGGCAGATAAGCCCTCTTACACTATTACCGGATCGGGCGGTGGTGGAACGCATGTTTATCACTGGTCTGAAAATAGAGCGTTAACAAATCGAGAACGTGCACGCCTTCAAACGTTTCCAGATAGCTTTGAGTTTATAGGACCAAAAGAAAGTATTCGAAGACAAATTGGTATGGCCGTTCCTCCTCATGGTGCAAAAATAATTTTTGAAGCAATATATAAGTCATTGCATGGGATTGAATATGAACATATCAAAGATGAAGATATTTATATACCAGGTATGAGAAGGAAATAAATTGTCTGAAATCGACCTCTCACCACCAGCGAGTTCTTTGATTGAATCGATTCGCAGTATTGGGTACACATTTCCTTTTGCCGTTGCCGACCTTATTGATAACAGCATCAGTAAGAACGCAAAACGAATTGATATATCAGTTACGAGGGATAAAACAAACGCATTAGTAGTGACAATCGTAGACAATGGTTTGGGAATGAACTCTGAAGAGTTGCAATTAGCAATGTCTCTTGGCGGAAAAGGACCAAGCGATACAAGGGATTCAAAAGACTTGGGAAGGTTTGGGTTAGGGCTTAAAACCGCGTCTTTTTCTCAAGCGAGGGTATTGACGGTAATTTCAAGAGCATCCGCACGTAATGATTTATATGGTATTTCATGGGACCTTGATCATGTAATCAAGACCAACAAATGGTTTGCTTCCGAGCTAGATTCTGATCAATGCATCGAAAAGATAGCAACTGTTGGAGCACCAACTCCAGATTTAGGTACCGTTGTTGTGTGGAATAGTTGCGATAGGTTGGAGGAGGGTCTTCAAACCGAAAGTGAACTATCTCTTCATGTAAATAGGGAAATAGAAAACCTGCAGAAAATCTTAAGTCTCATTTATCACAAATTACTAGAAACGAAGGTGACTCAGATTTACGTTAATGGTTTGAAGCTTGAGCCAATGGATCCCTTCTGTACACATGGGAAAAATGATGAATCTCGTTCACAATTAATTTTCGAAGAGCCAGTTGAAGTTAATGAAGCGAAGATTCATGTTCGGGGATATTTGTTGCCGCATCTATCAAGAATGGGAGGCGTTGCTCGTGAGGAAAAAATATCGATTGATGGGGACCATGTCGCTAATCAAGGAATTTATTTATACAGGGTAGACCGTTTGATCGCTTGGGGCTCATGGCAGAACATCATTAGAAAATCAGAGGCAAACAAATTAGCTCGAATAGATATTTCTTTTGGTAATGATGCAGATGAACTATGGAAGCTTGACATCAAGAAATCAACGGCAATTTTGCCATCCATTATTAAGGCCCGAATTAGAGATTTAATACGAAAAATGTCATCGCATTCGTCAGGAGTATTTGAGAGAAGACTGAAGATGAGAAAAACGAGCGAAAACTCTGTTTGGTGTAGGTACTACGATAGAGAGTCTCAATTAATTACATATGAAGTAGATCGGTCTCAGCCTGCAATACAGGCTTTATTAGATCAGTTCGGAGAAAATGCCGATCTTGCGGAATCCCTTCTTGAATTTATTGAAAGTACCTTCCCCGCTGATTTGGTTATGAATGACTTGGCTATTTCTACCGCCAGATTTAGCAGAGGTGACGACAATGATGCTTATAAAAATTTATTAGATCTCGCAAACCAAATGAATACAGCAGGAATTAATTTTGAAGTCTTCAAAAACTCCGTAATAGACAGCCGCATTTACGGTTTAGATCAAGAAATATTAGAAAAATATTTAAAGAAAATTAGGAGGGTTTTGAATGAATCAAGGTAAACCTCTTTCAACAATGATTTTGAAAATTATTCAAAATGATATTGTCACTAGAGCAAATCAATCCACTAACTCAGAGCTTATTGATCACACTTGGATTAAATCTCAAATCAATAATATTGTTAACGAGATGCCGGGGCTATATGTAACTGATGAACAAATTGAAATCATTATTAGAAGCGTAAGTGATAGGGTTGATGTAGTTGTTCATGAGGCTAAAGTCATTATTGATAACACTAAAAACAGAGTTCCTTGGTACACATCTGATAGGTTAGCAATAACTGAAAGGATTTTTTGGGATAGTTTCGAGGCTTATATCAAGAGCAAAAATGACATACCTGAGTCAGTTATACGTCAGACAAATCTCGATACAGATAAAACTTTAGAGCAACTATGCGACCCCCTCTCTACAGATCTTTTTTTATGTCGCGGAATGGTTGTGGGTGATGTACAGGCTGGCAAAACTTTGAACTACTCTGCTCTGATTAATAAAGCCTGCGATATGGGCTATAAGCTCATTATTGTATTAACAGGATTAACTGAAGATTTAAGAGCACAGACGCAAAAGCGTTTGGATAGAGATTTTGTTGGTCAAGAATCACAACGTAGTCGAGTTGGGGTGTCCGCTTCTACCGGCAACCGAATCGGTGTTGGCATTGGCAGGAGATCTCAGCCAGTAATGGTTTTGACGGATAAAAATACTGACTTTAAAAATCCAGGGGTATTGAATATTGACGGCAATACCAATCCTGTATTAATTATTTCCAAAAAAAACAAATCGATTCTTGAGGAAATTAACGTCTGGTTAGGGAGGCAAAACTCTGGTGGCAAGAAATTGCAAAGCCCCGTATTAATCATCGATGATGAAGCAGATAACGCGTCTGTTGACACGGCTAAGCCTGATCAAGAGCCCAGGGCAATAAATAAAGCAATAAGAAATATGTTGAAACTATGTGATCGGGTAAGTTATGTGGCCTATACCGCTACACCATTTGCAAATATTTTCATTGCCCCAGATGACTACACGGACGCATCTGAGATGAAAGATTTATTCCCAGAAGACTTTATTGTTGCCTTGAGTCCACCATCAAACTATCGAGGCGGTAAATTTTTCTTTATTGATGATGACACCGCTTCTCAAGCAACTATCCTTATTAAGGATGCTGAAAATACGATTCCTTTGAAGCATAAGTCAGGTTTTGCAGTATCTGAATTACCTGAGTCCTTGATTGAAGCATTGGGCACCTTTTTTGTTGCGGCAGCAATAAAAGATATTCGACGTTTGAGTGGAAAAATAAATACATCCAATCCTGACAATAGATTTGACTCTTGCTTGATAAATGTTTCCAGGTTAACAAGTGCACAAGATAGTTTGCGACATCTTGTGCAGGAGCAGGTCGATAACTTTTATAGATCCATAAAAGCAAATGCTGGCTTAAAAGACTTTAGGGACGTTAAGTTTAATTATTTAAGAGACCTCTTTATTAGAGAGTATGCTGACAATTTGGCTGGTTCAATTGAATGGGTTGATATTTGTGCGTCGCTTCTTACAATGGATAAGCCGGAAGTAGTTGTTATTCATGGCAAATCTGATGATGCAATGAATTGGAACGAAACAAGTCCGAAAAAATTAATTGCAATTGGTGGTTTTAGGCTTTCCCGTGGGCTGACATTAAGTGGCTTAACAATCAGCTACCTTTACCGAAATTCGCTTATGTATGACACATTGATGCAGATGGGTAGATGGTTTGGCTATAGAGATGGTTATGAGGATCTTCTGAGGCTTTGGTGCTCCCCTCAATCAATGAGCTGGTATAGCCATATTACGAATGCCACTGAAGAGCTGCGTGAAAGCATTGCGCAGATGGCTAAGCAGAAAATGACGCCAAATGATTTTGGCATGAGAGTGAGATCGCACCCCGATTTGCTTGTAACAGCAAAGAATAAGATGCAAACAAGTAAAAAAGTAGCGGTTCAAATGTCATTCGCCGGTACTTTTGAAACGTATGCATTTGATTTAGAGCCAGAACGTAATGATGAGAATAAAGCCCTAATTATTAATTTATTGAAAGCAAATTTAAGCAAAGAAATTCACGCTCCAGCTGATCAGTCACAGCATTTTTTTATCGCTGATATTTCTGGAAATGAAATTATTCCGTTTCTAAAAGGTCTAAATGTTCATAGCTTTAATGGTGGATGGGCTGATAAGGAATTATTCGGTCGTTATTTAGATTACGTTCAAGAATCTGATCTTATGTCTTGGGATTTATGTGTATTTAATAAAAAAACCGGTAGTGAGGATTCAACCTCCAAAGAGCTTACTGAGTTATTAGGTAGGCATGTCTTTTCACAGACGCGTACAATATTTTTTAACGGGAAAAGCAACTATTTAAAAGCATTATTTGTTAATGGAAACCGAAAATTAAGTACTGGAGCTATCAATCGAATAGGTCTACCAGAAGGTGTCGAGCGTACAAAGCCTATGTTGGTTATTCACGTTATCAAACCGATTGAGCCTACCGATAAAGTATTGCCTGATGAATTAAAAAATATGTCAGTAAACCTTTATTACGGAATTTCCGTGATACTTCCAGTAACTAAAAAAGAAATTAAATCAATTGCTTATGATGTAACAAGAGGATGGTTGGCTAGATATATGCCCGAGTCAGAAGATTTGGATGATGTGATAGAAGTGGAGGAAGTCTAATGACTGTTTGGTCTACTATGGAAAAGCCATCTGGCAATTCCATCACAATGAGATTGGCAGAAAAAACAGATCATGTAATTTTCTCATGGGTAAAGCAATCAGACGGTAAAGTTGGTTTGGCTATCCAAGTTCTGAATGGCGACATCCCGATTCCTGAGATCCCAATTTCTAAACATTTTGAAGTTAAAGAAAAAGTTTATGAAAATTGCCCTCCATTGTTGACTCTTATCTGCGTCAATTATGAATTCTTTGAAATATTTGAAGTTCTATGCCAGGACTTAATTGATTATTCGAAGAACTTGCGAACGGTTGAACAGTTACTGCTAGGTATAAAAAATCGAATACTTGTCTGGTATGAGTTGTTTAAAAAGGATTTCAAGGGCCTAACAAAAAAACAGGTTATTGGCTTGGCCGCTGAGCTGATGTTTTTGAAGTTATGGGTTGCAAAATTCAAAGAGGGTATTGGAACTTGGGTGGGCCCTGAGGATAGCCCTCAGGATTTCATTTCGAAAAATAGATCCTTTGCCATTGAAACTAAGGCCACAAGCTGGGCTTTAGCGGATATAAAAATTTCATCTTTATATCAACTAGATTTCTCAAATCGGCTTTATGTCGCAGTTTTTCCAAGTAGGCTTTTAGGTTCTGGCGACCCAGCGGCAACAAATTTAGACGAGATTATTGACTCTATTAGAAGGGATCTCGACCCAGATAAATATTTATCCTTTGAGACAAAGCTGTTGCTCTCCGGTTATGTCTCCAATAAATTTAATGATATTTTTTTTGAACTAGGTAAGCCCGTTTTTTACAAAGTGGTGGATGGCTTTCCTAAGCTCACCAAGACAAATGTTGCAGGCTCGATAGTTGATTGTAAGTACAGATTGTCTTTGGCTGATTTAGACGTATTTAGAGTTTCATTGGATGAAATAGGGGTTTAAACGTGATTACCGCTCAAGAGTTTTATCAATCTCTTAAAGAAACACTCGCTTTAACTGCCGGTGTAGATGGTTCGTCTATCGAATCTGAATTTATAAGATTTGGGCTCGATAAGCTTGTTGATTTTGGTGACATTGATACTTATGAGCTTATT
>JBDNGV010000310.1:0-1359 GCA_041689125.1 Daejeonella sp. | reverse complement strand
ATGATGTCCATGAATAACCTTCTTAAAAAGATTCGATCATCCACCAATTTAGGCCAAGCAATTTTATTCCTAACAAAGTATTGGTTTGTCCAACGGTCTATGGGATTAACATAAATACCTTTAGCAGGAGGTAGTGCCGGATTTCTTGGTGCGAGTGCAGCAACTTTAAAAACTTCATCTTTACTAGTTCCATCAGGCCATGGTGCTCCTTTTTGGATCCAGAAATTGATTATAGCGATATCGTTTTCTGAGAGTTTTTTGCCCTTGTTTGGCATTACTTCTTTATGGTTGGAAGGAAGCGTAATCCGTCGGAATAGTTCACTTTCATTGGCATCTCCCAGAACAATAACCGGCCCGTTTTCTCCTCCTTTAAATACAAAATCCTTACGGTCGAGTCTTAATTCGCCTTTTACTTTTTCTTCTCCGTGACACTTATAGCAATTATGTGCAAATATGGCTCTCACTTTGATATTGAGTTCCATTTTTTGCGCTGTGCTCAAGCTATCTTTTTCCTTAGAAATTGAACTGATATCAAAACTGACATTTTCGACATTTTCATAATCCTCGCTCCAAGGTAGTGTGGACGTGAGATAATCATCACCATGTGTTAATGAAGCACCGAAATGACCTGCAAGCACTACCCCCAGGGCAGTAGCAAATAAGGAAAGACGATATATTTTGATCAGTTGGGTTTGATTTTTCAGCAAAACCTTTTGATGAACAAGCCATACAATAATTCCTAAAAATGCAGTGCTAATACCCAGCCATTGATGTAAACTCAAATTTTCGCCGTATTCAGCACCTCCAGAAAGCAAAATTCCGAAAATTGCGGAAAGTAAAGAAGAAATTACACCGCCAAGTAAAAGTATCTGTATGGCAGGTCGATACGGGGAATTGAATTTTTTTAGGGTGGTCAGTTCAAGGATGGCCGTGAACAATAGCAGCGCTACCGGAAAATGAACCGCTAATGGGTGAAGCCTTCCAAAAAATCTCAAAAACCAGAAGTCATCTGCTTCAAGGGATAGGATCGAATTGGAAGGAGCAAATTCATCATAAATTAAATGCAACAATAACAGTGACAGGAGGATAATGAATACGGCAGTTATCTTATTATTTCCGGAAAAATTATTTTTAGCATTATTGCTCATTGGCTCTAGAAAATGTAACTATTTAATAAATTTAATATTTATTCAGGGAACAATATAATTAATACTTTACGAACATAGGAGTTCGATGTAAAATCTTGCTGGGCTATTTTGAATAGAATAATTTTTTGTTTTAGAAAGCAAGGTCAGTGCTTCTTCGGTCGCGCCTTCCCGTGTTCTGCCGTTTTTTTGCAGCAGATTTAAAAGATATCAT
>JBDNGV010000309.1:0-4857 GCA_041689125.1 Daejeonella sp. | reverse complement strand
TAATGTACGTTCGACGGAAGAAGCGGGGTAGGTCAGATTTAATAGTACTTGCTGTTCAGGCATAAACCCGATTGCAGCGGATACCGGCCTGTGATTAAGGCTTGAGCAGTATGAGCGCAAAGCGGGACTTCCAATAAAAAGTGCACAGAACTTACATTTCCGAGCGATGGAAACCTAAAAACTATCATGTGTGTGCTTTGATAATAACACAAAGTTATTGTCCTTAAATTCAAGTTCATATTTTCCTTGGGCTTATTCCTTTATTCCACTTCGATCTCCAAATCTGTCACATGGAAATACTCCGTCACAAAATTCCCGTTCTCAAGTTCAAATGTTATAGTTTTAACTGAATAAAATATTTTTTAATTTCTAATATTCCATTTTCTATCTATTAAGGTTTGCAAAAGCATTGCATCGTGATATCACGATGTAATACGCTCCGTTTTATATCGATTTCAGTAAATAGCGTTAAAGAAATGATTAATAGTGTTTAGGCTTTAATTGTTAACATCAAATTAACATTCTTAACATAAAATTGATTTTTTATTAAGTCAGGCTTAATGCTAATGCAATCATGAGTTAACATTGCGGTAATACTTTTGTAGAAATTAAAACGCAACAAAGTGAAATACAACGTTATTGTTAGAATCTTAGGTATTAGTTTACTGTTAATTTTAAGTAATCTAACCACTTTCAGTCAGCAACAGGGAAAGATTTCCGGTAAGGTAACTGATTCAAAAACAGGCGAAACTTTAATTGGTCTCACCGTAAAAATAACCGGTGCTAATTTAGGTGCTTCTACGGATATTGAGGGCAGATATACCCTGGGAAATCTTAATCCGGGTAGATATAATTTGAGCTTCTCTTACATAGGATATCAAGCAAAAAACATTACCGAAATCGAAGTTCTTGTAGGTAAAACCACAAACCTTGATGTAATTATGGTTGAGGCAAGTTCTCTTGCTCTTGAGGAAGTGGTTATAACTGCAACGGTTAGACAGGAAAGTATTAGTGCATTATATGCTCAGCAGAAGAACAGTATCAGTATTTCAAGTGGTATTACATCCGAACTGATCAAAAGAACTCCAGATAGGAATACTTCAGATGTATTGAAACGTGTGAGTGGCGCTAGTATTCAAGAAAATAAATTTGTGATTATCAGGGGACTTGCCGATAGGTATAATACATCAATTTTGAATAATGCAGTCCTTCCATCATCTGAGCCTGACAGAAAGGCTTTTTCATTTGATATCATACCTGCCAATTTAATTGACCGGATCGTAGTTAATAAAACAGCTTCTGCTGATCTTCCCGGAGATTTTGCCGGAGGAGTTATTCAAGTTATCACTCGTGATGTTCCTGAAGAGAATTTCTTGAATGCTTCTGTTAGTTTTGGATATAACAATCAATCAACTTTTAAAGATTTCACGTCAAATGCCAGGAATAAATATGATTTTCTTGGTTTTGATGATGGCAGTCGTAAGTTGCCAGCAGGATTTCCGGGATCATTCCAGTCCTATAACCCGATTTCTAATGCTGAGAAAGCAAAATTTTCAGCACAAGTAAAGAATTCTTACGCGGAGGTTAGCCCAATGGCTATTCCTAATCAAAACCACCAACTAACTTGGGGTAAGAGAAAGGATCTAAAGAATGGCGGTTCTTTTGGTAATGTAGTTTCATTGAGCTATAGAAATTCTCAAAACAGAGCCTTTGCAGAGAGAAAGGATTATGAGTTTTCAGGCACTCCCTTTTATGAGTATTCCGAAGATATTACTAAATACAGCTCTAACATTGGCTTGCTTGCCAATTTAGCTTATATAAAAGGAGGAAATAAGATTGCTTTTAAGAATATGTACAACCGTTCTTTTGAAGATAATTATACAGCAAGGACAGGTTTTACTACAGATAATATTCAGGATGTCCGCTTAAATGTTTCAGATCTTACCACTAAGAGTCTTATAAATTCTCAGTTGGAAGGGGAGCATCAATTAGGTAAAAAGCAGATCAAGTTAACCTGGAATTTAAATTATTCGAATGTTCAGCGAGATCAGCCGGACCAGCGTTCTTTAGATTATCGCCGTTCCTTGGGTACCCAGGAGCCCTTCAGATTGATTGACAGAAATACAAGAAGGTTGTTCTCAAATCTTGACGAAGACACTTATGGCGCACAGGCTGCTGTTGCATTTCCAGTGAAATTATTTAATCAGCAATCCACCGTTAAAATTGGTGCATTAAAACAGTATAAGCAACGTGATTTCGGTGCCCGAATATTCAATTATATTTTCGTAGGACCTTCAGTTTTTGAAAGGTCTTTCACCAGCCTACCAAAAGAGAAAATATTTGAACAGACAAATATTAGTGAGAATGGGTTCGTTTTAAGTGAATTTTCCAATAATACAGATAGTTACAATGCCAATTCTGATCTCAATGCAGGTTTCCTGCTTATGGATAATAAGTTTGGAGAAAAATTCAGGATTTCTTATGGTGCCCGTTTTGAGCAATTTGCGCAAACCTTAAATGCGATTGACTTTTCGGGACAAGCAATTGCAGCAAAACAGGATAACTTCGATGTACTCCCTTCTGCAAATCTTACTTATAGTTTAAATGCCAAATCAAATATCCGCTTATCAGGATCTCAAACCGTTTCAAGGCCTGAATTTAGAGAATTAGCATTATTTAACTACTATGATTTTATCAGTCAGACTTCAGTAACGGGAAATCCTAACCTGAAACGTGCAAAGATCTTTAATGCTGACCTTAGATACGAGTTATATCCATCTGCAAGTGAAGCTTTTACTGTTTCAGGTTTTTATAAAAACTTCAACGATCCAATTGAACAGTTGATAAACTCGAACTCTACACCCGTAGTAAGAGGAATCAATTACTTGAATGCAGACCAGGCAAACTCTCTAGGCCTTGAGTTAGATATTCGAAAAAAATTATCATTTCTTGGTGATAAATCATGGTTGACAAATTTAACTGCATTTGCTAATGCTTCCTATATTTATTCAAAGGTGCAAGGTGTGGGTATTGATCGGCCATTACAGGGTCAGTCGCCTTATCTGATCAACGCCGGATTACAGTATTTCTCTCCTAAATCTGCAATTACTTTCACTTCGGTTTACAATCGGATTGGTCAAAGGATCTTTCTGGTTGGTTATCAAGGATATTCAGATATCTATGAAAATGCCCGTGACGTGCTTGATTTGCAGCTTAGTAAAAGAGTGCTTAAATCTCAAGCAGAAATTAAGCTAAACGTAGGAGATATTCTTAATCAGAATACAGTTTTTTACCAAAATAATGAAGGGAACTCCAAAAAAGCTTATGAAGGAGCGAGCGTTGACAGACTTATTAATTCTTACAGACTTGGAACAAACATTTCTCTGTCATTTTCATATAATCTAGGTCTTGGGAATAACAAAAATTAAATTTCAGAAGACAAATTAATATTGACTTAAAGTTTAGTTAATATTCAGGTCTTAATTTTACAAAAAACAAAAAAGATAATAATATGAAATCATTAAAATTCAAGACTTTGGTTCTCGCACTGGTAGTTATATTAGCTACTTCATGTAAAAAGAGTACTGATCCAGTTACAGTAGATCCTAATGCAAAGCAAACCCTTACACTGCAAAATGGAGCAGTTATCACCGGTGTTTATAAAAATACAATTCTAAACATACCTGAAGGCACTTTTACCCTTAAAGGATATGTTTATTTTGAAGATGGAAGTGAAATGAATATTGCTGCAGGTGTAATAATAAAAAGTGATGTTTCTGATAAAGGAGCCGTAATCATTGAGAGAGGAGCTAAGATTAATGCAATCGGTACTGTTGCAAAGCCTATCGTGTTCACTTCTGGTAAAGCAGTAGGTTCACGCCTTCCTGGCGATTGGGGCGGTATCATTATATTAGGAAAAGCTAAAACCAATCGTTCAACCGAACCTACTATTGAGGGTGGTGTTGGTAAAAACTTTGGTGGTACTGTTGATAATGACAATTCAGGTACTTTGAAATATGTGCGGATTGAGTTTGCGGGTATAGCAGCTCAGCCTAACTCTGAAATTAATGGTTTAACCTTGGGTGGTGTAGGCTCAGGTACTACTATTGAATATGTTCAGGTTTCCTATGGTAATGATGATGCATTTGAAATCTTTGGCGGAACAGTAAATTTAAAATATTTAGTGACCTATGCTACTGCAGATGATGATTTCGATTTTGACTTCGGATATACCGGAAGAATTCAGTTTGGAGTTGCTTTGAGGGATCCATCAGTAGTAGATCCAGGTGATGCTGGCAATGGTGTTGAGTGTGATAATGACGGTACTGGTACAAACGCAACGCCTCTAACACGTCCGGTACTTTCAAACTTCACCTTTATAGGTCCAAATGTTGATAATACAGCGTCAAAAAATCATAATTTTGCAAATCGTTTCAGAAGATCTACAAATTTCGTATTGAATAACTCAGTGTTAATTGGATGGATGAAAGGTGGTTTATCTTTAGAGTCTGATGGAACTTACAATAGTTTAGTAGGTGCTTCTCCAACTTCAGAATTCAAGAATAACTTGTTACATGCAAATGCAGCGACTTATAAAATCGGATCGGTTACTGTTGCTGGTGCGACTGATGTGGCTGTAAAAACAAAGGCTGAAGCAAGCGCAACAATAACGCTTGCTGCGGCAGCAGATGCAAAGATTACAGATCCGTTTAATTTGACATCACCTAACTTACTTCCTGCATCAGGTTCACCTGCATTAACGGGAGCTGCTTTTGCCGGTGATCTTACGAATTCATTCTTCAGCAGTACTACTTATCGTGGTGCATTTGGTACAACAAACTGGATGGCAGGATGGAC
>JBDNGV010000308.1:0-1894 GCA_041689125.1 Daejeonella sp. | reverse complement strand
GAACAAGGTAAATTCGACAAATGTAATTTTAGCATCATTTATCAGTGCTTCTGTTTTCTTCCTAATTACTAATTTTGCATTTTTATATCCGGCTTCTTTGTATCCGCATAATATTTCAGGTATCCTGACTTCATATGCTGCGGGCCTTCCGTTCTTTAGAAATATGCTAATCGGAAACTTGGTATTCTCAGCAGTCTTATTTGGGAGTTTTCATCTTTTATCAAGAAGGTTTCCTGTTTTGTCAAAAGTTTAAACTAGAATTTTTTATGAAACATCTTTTACAAGATTTTTCGTATCAATTTGCTTTAAGATATCCCATTTTTCAACAATTCTGCGAAGCTTAAAAATACTTATTTTCCGCGTGCTTCTATTTGAGCTTTCTCACCATCAGCAGTAATTTCTTCGTGAGTTTTCAAATTAAATTCTTTTAAAATATCATTTACAAAGACATCAGGAGATAAACTTTCTATAACAGCCCATTCTTCTTCATGGAAAATTTTTATGTCCACTTTGCGTCCGTATTTTTTTTGAATCTCAGGAAAATGTTTAACGAATGGCCATAAGTGTAAGAAAGCTTTCTCTAGGTTAACAGGAGCCCAACAAAGTTGAGGGTTCCAGAAGCCTGTCTTTGCCAGTTCTTCTCCGGTGATGCCACAAATTTTACTTGTTCCTTTTCTTGTACTGGAAACTACCACGCATTTATGCTTCCATGCACGCGAATTGATCATTTGTCCGCCAGGAAAAGCTGAAGGGAAGAAAATTATCTCAGCCCCTTGCTTTCGGTACATCTCCCATCCATCATCCCACAATACATCAAAACAGATTTGAATCCCTATTTTCCCGAAGTCAGTTTGAATAACAGGTTGAAATAATGGTCCGGGCATAGTTCCATCTTCGATCTCACCTTCTGTGGGATGAATTTTATGGTAAGCTCCGATACGTTTTCCCTGCCGGTCGATAACGATGGCCGAGTTATAAAACATACCATTTGCAGCAGGAGTGTCAACGGCACAAATAGTATAGCATTTGTTCTTTTTAGAGAAATCGGAAAACTGTTTTAACACCTCTTCTGATTTAGTAATTCTTTGTTCTGTGCTGAGCCTGCCTTCAATTTTAGTATTTGAAATGTAGAAACTTTCTGGGAGGCAAATTACATCAGGAACAAAGGGCTCTATAGCCCGCAAATACTCCATCACACTTTTGACCATAGTTTCAATTGAATCTGTGAAGAGTTTTTCTTGTGAAAAGCTCGCAATCCAAACCTCTCTGGGAAGTTTTCCTACTGGATTTTCGGGAGAATTTGATGGACGATCAATCCCAAATGTTTCAGCCAAGCCTATCGTACTAATAGATGCCAGACTGGCAGTTAATGCTGATTTTTGTAAAAAATTCCGTCTAGAGTTTCTATTCATTTTTATCAGGATATAATTGTTTTTAATCCCTCTGCTGGGGATTAACTTATTTTTGTTTGAGTGGTAAGCTAAAACAGGTTTAATTAAACAAATTTTATCTAACACAATTCAAACCCATTCCTAAAAGTAAATATAAAGCAAAACTCATAGATAATTTCCATACAAAACCACTCAAAGCTAGGCAAAACAGCTTTCTTTAAGAACAAATGACAAGCTGGCTCTTACATATCACTGTCGCCTCTTATAGCTTACATGTATCATGTGCTGTCTTATTGATTTAACAAGCGCTCTACCAATAAAGGAACACCTATAACGGCACTTTCAGGAATCATTTCTATATTTTTTGCAGATATCTCCAATGCATTAGGATCTATCAGGAATTTCCGAGCTTTCGCCGGTACCAGATCGATTAGGCCTGCTGCCGGGTAAACCTGCAATGAGGTACCTATTACTATAAATATATCAGCATCACTGGATATTTC
>JBDNGV010000307.1:0-4341 GCA_041689125.1 Daejeonella sp. | reverse complement strand
CATCTCACCCATTAGTAATAGAGGCTTCAAAAAAAGTCATTGCTGCATGCGAAAAATTCGGTAAAAGTTGTGGTACCCAAGTATCTGATACAACACCTGAAAGTGTTCAGGATCTTTTTGACTTAGGTTACACCTATGCTATTATGGGTTCGGATCTTTTCGTATTGTGGAAATGGGCAGAAAAAATGGAAAGTTTAATGAAATCAATGCGTTAATTTATAATCATGAATACTTATATCAGTCAGTTATTTAATCTCGAAGGACGAGTAGCAGTTGTTACCGGTGCCGGTGGACATTTATGCAGCGAAATGGCGCGTGCATTTGCACGTGCAGGTTGCAAAGTTGCTGTTCTCGACCTGCGATTGGAAAAAGCGAAATCTGTTGAAGACGAAATAAGAAGTGAAGGTTTTTCTGATGTTATTTCTCTTGCAATAGACGTAGCAAAAAAAGAAGACTTTAAGAGTACATTGAAAAATATTTTGGATACTTTCGGGAAGGTAGATATTCTAGTCAACGGAGCAGGAATTAATGGTAGTACACCTTTTTTTAACATCACCTTGGAAGAGTGGTACGCTATCCTTGATTCTCAAATAACAGGAACATTCCTTGGCTGTCAGGTCTTTGGTGAATATATGGTTGAACAAGGGAAAGGCGCAATTATTAATATTTCTTCTGCATCGGCTGGTCCGCCATTATCCAAAGCATTTACTTATTCACTAGCTAAGGCAGGTATTTTGAATTTAACCCAGAACCTTGGGCGTGAGTGGGGAACAAAAGGTGTTCGAGTAAATGCAATTCGCCCCGGATTTCTACCAACTGATTGGAACAGAAAAAACTTTATTACCCCCGAACGGGAAGCTGCGATCTTAGGGCATACACCAATGGCACGATTTGGAGATCCGTCTGAACTTACAGGTTGTATACTTTGGTTGGCATCCGATGCGGCCAGTTTTGTAACCGGGGCAGAAATGGCGGTTGATGGCGGATACTCATGTATGACGGTTTAAAATGGCACATAAAACAGTAGTAATAACAGGCGGTAATAGAGGCATAGGGCGAGATATCACCCAGACCTTCGTAAATGCGGGTTATCATGTTATCGTTGGCGCGCGTAACGAATCTGGCCTGATTGCTGAATTCGGAGATAAGGTCACTTTCGTAAAGATTGATGTGAAAAACGAAAATGATCATTATCTATTGGTGGACACAGCAATAAAGGTAACCGGTCGTTTTGATTGCTATGTTAATAACGCTGGATTTTCAGAATGGAGGCCTATAGAAGAAATTGATGAAGAGTTTTTCGACAATCTGATGGATACCAATTTAAAAGGAGCATTCTGGGGATGTAAAGCAGCAGCCAAAAAGCTAGATGCATACGGAACCATAATAAATATATCTAGCATTGCCGGTAAGCGCGGAAGTTCTAATAATTCTGCATACGCGGCATCCAAATTTGGAATGAACGGGCTTACCCAGTCTCTTGCAAAAGAATTGGGTCCGAGGCAAATTCGTGTGAACGCTCTTTGTCCGGTTTTAATCAGTACTGATGGGCTTATTAATGCACTTAAAAGTCCTTTTGCTCCTGCTGGAGGTGATCCAGAAAAGTTTATTTCAAACTTCGCTGCGGGTAATGCGGCACTGAAAAGATTACCAACAGGCTTAGAAGTTGGTAATATGTGTGTGTTTTTAGATTCTCAAGCAGCTTCAGCAATTACAGGTCAATGTATTAATGTAGATTGCGGAGTCTTACCTCAATAAAATTTTATGAAAATCGTTGCTGTAATCCCAGCTCATCTCGCTTCTGTGCGTTTCCCGGGTAAAATTCTTTTTCCTTTTCATGGCTTGCCAATGATTGAGCATGTACGAAGAAGAGCTTTGTTATCTGAAACAATAACTGAAGTTTACGTAGCAACCTGTGATGATGCGATCGCTGAAGCGATTGATGGTTTTGGAGGGAAAGTCATCAGAACTTCAAATACCCATACTAATGGTACTAGTCGTATTGCCGAAGCAGTACAGAATATTGACTGTACACACGTCATATTATTACAAGGAGATGAACCATTACTTCTACCTCGGCATCTCGATACTATTTCTCGAGCAATTGAGAGCAATCCGGAAGGTAATGCATGGAATGCTACAGGGCCAATTGAATACCCTGAAGAGTTGGATCGCCACTCATTTGTTAAATGTGCTGTGTCGCCAGAAAATAGAATAATGTTTTGCTTCAGAAGGTCTCCTGCGTACAGTGATTTTGAACATCAACAAAAATTTATTCGTAAAATTCTTGGATTGATTGCTTTTGAGAAAAAATTTCTTGCAAAACTTACTGAGCTTACCCCTTCTGCGGTTGAAACATACGAATTCATTGAGCAGATGCGTATTATCGAGAATGGTTTTAACATGACCTCAGTTCCGGTTAGTCCGAGTTTACCTTCGGTTAATGAGCCCGGTGAAGCTGATATTGTTTTGGAATATATTAAATCTATGCCTGAACAGGCGATACTTTTAAAAGAGATTCTCTCTAAATAATTCCACAAGATCGTGTCTGATTATTTAAGTGAAGGAGAATATAGAACGCTATGTGAAGAATGCGATTCTTTATTGTTAGCAAATGATTCGACCATAGAAAGGGTTGCAATCGTTTGGTTACACATTATTCGGGAACATCCAATGTTCCTGAAAAAATACGTGAATTTATTTGATGCGAACTATTCTGAATCTTCAAAAGATAATCTTCGAGGGCTCTTGCCTCCTTTTTTGAATTCATTCGCTAATTTCAGAAAATATCTTCATACGAGGGGTTCATACTATCGATCATCGATTGATCGAAGCTATAAACTAGATGTACTCTTTGTCTCACATCTATTGAATGAACAACATGCCGGTCAAGATACTGATTCTTATTTTGGGGATATTCCTCGTCAATTAACTCAGCTAGGTTTTAAAGTTGGTATTGTCATGGTTAATCACACTGACTTGAAAGCTCAGGATGCGGCCGATGTATGGAAAGATAACCAAATACCAAGGTTTATTTTTTCTCCCATTCTGCCTTTGAAAACTGAAGTATATATGCTTTCAAAATTGAGGCAAGAATCCATTAAATTGAAGGCTAGATCTTATAGGACCAAAGACGATTTTCTTAAAAAGCTAACACAGAATGCCGCGAAACAAGCTGTCACAAGTTCAACTCAAACTACTTACAGATTAAGTTTTCAGATTGCTAAATTACTTAATGATTTTAAGCCTAGTACAGTAATAACTACCTTTGAAGGACACCCCTATGAAAGAATCGTTTATAGTACAGCAAGGCGTATAAATAGAGAGACTTTGTGTATTGGATACCAGCATGCTGCGATATTTAAGCTGCAGCATGCAATTAAACGTAATCTAATGCCTGAGTATAATCCTGATAGAATTATGACTGCCGGATTAATAGGTAAAGCTCAATTGGAGAATTCAAATACTTATAAGTCAATGTCAATTACTGTACTAGGTTCTGATCGTGGGACAACAAATGAAAAAAATGGAATTCATTTAGTTAAAAAGCCTGATGTTTCAAAAAGATGTTGTCTTGTTTTACCTGAAGGAGATTTGAATGAATGCAGGATATTGTTCGAATATTCATTAAATTGCGCTAAATTTTTTCCTGATATTCAATTCATATGGAGACTGCACCCAATTTTAACTTTTGAAAAGATTTTTAAAAAATATTCTCATCTATTAGAAATTCCCAAGAATATTGTATTAAGTAGAGAAACTTTGAATCATGATATTGATCTTTCATGTATGGTGCTATACCGTGGAACCACTGCAATTATTCAGTCCATTAAGCGTGGATTAATACCTATGTACCTAAATATTTCTGGCGAAATGGTAATTGACCCACTTTACGAGATTTCATCAGGAAAGATGATCTTAAATGATGTGAAAGATTTTAAAGATTTTGTTGAAAATATTGAGGATTTTATTGAGGAAAACCTATCCGCAAGGATGGACTTGATTAGATATTGCGAAGATTATTATACTAATTTTGACGTTAACTCTTTAGTACAAATTTTACCTAAAAAGCACAATTAAATTTAATTACATGTCCTTCAAAAGTATTTTAAAGAGTCAAGTTTTCAAATTAGCGGAAAGAGTATTTAAAGTTCACATTACTCCCGTTCATTTTTATTCTCCTATCCCACAGGTTGGGTTGATTGATCCTTCTTCTTATGAAAAAATTATCGACTGTGTTGGACTTGATTTTCAGGAAACATCACAATTGGAGTTTATGGATGATGCTGCCTTAAAATATGCCGGTGAATATAAGCCTTCAGAGAATATAGGTCTTTCCCT
>JBDNGV010000306.1:0-6601 GCA_041689125.1 Daejeonella sp. | reverse complement strand
CCACTTTACCAAGCTGTATAGTTACTTCTGCTTTCTCTGATCCCGGGGAGTCAAAGGCTAATTCTGATAGGTTAAAAATCTTCTGAATCCAAGTTTGATTAATATGAACGGTTTGGATCTTATGCAGTGGCAGGGTTATCTGTTTTCGAGAAAAAATACCACTTTTTACCTGAACTTCTTCGTTAGTGATCCTGAATCTGAAAAAGAGAAAGTCAGTAATGGCTTTAATGAGTGCCAATACTGGTAAAATAATCAGAATGGTCTCACCTGTTGTATCTCTTCCCCCTTTAGCTTTCACTAGAAAAATAAGAATTAAAGGCCAAAATATTTTAATCAGCTGAATAACACTTTTAAAAAGGATCTGCCCAATAGCCATAAAGGGCTGGCGTCTAAATTCTCCCCAGTCCTTCACATTCATTCCTGCTGATTTTTCCGGATAATCAATTCTCTGATACTATTTGCCTCTTCAGGCGTGAGACCGGGTATTACAATATCTGAATCTTTACCACCAGCATTATAGATCTTGAGCTTGCTGATACCCATATTTCTCTCAAATACTCCAGCATCTACAGAGCAATGCTGAATACGGTTGTAGGGACAAACATGTAGACTTTTTCTCAACCAACCAGTCTGATACAAGATATCATGTTCCCTGATAGCATATGCTTTATTCTTAAAATTTAGGAAGGTTAACCTGAAGTTTAAGTAGCAAAGAACAGTAAATACTAAAAGAGTGATAACGGCCATTATCCAGCTGTGAAATTCTTTATTTAAAATCATGACGACTAGAGTGGCCACAAAAAAGATTATCCAATAAATTACCTGATAATAGGTTATAACGGTATGATACCGCTCATCAACCGGCACCAGCTTACTATCTTCAGCTTTTGGTAGTGTCGAAATATCTATATCCGGATTTAAAAACTGCATTACATATTCCTCCTATACTGACCCCCAACCTCATATAAAGCATTAGAGATCTGGCCCAGAGAACACACCTTGCAAACTTCCATCAGGCTTTCAAATATATTTTCGCCTGCAACGGCTTTCTGTTGGAGTTCTTTTAACAGTCTGGTAGCTGATTCCTCATTTCTTAGCTGAAACGTCTCCAAAGCAGTGATCTGAAATTTCTTTTCTTCTTCTGTAGCACGGATAACTTCCATTGGGATAATAGTAGGAGAACCATTTTTATTGAGAAAGGTATTAACTCCCACAATCGGATAGGTTCCATCATGTTTCAGGGTTTCATAGTAAAGTGATTCTTCCTGAATACGGCTACGCTGATACATTGTCTCCATGGCTCCTAAAACGCCACCGCGATCATTAATCCGCTTAAATTCCTCCAGCACTGCATCTTCAACCAGTTCTGTAAGCTCTTCAATAATGAAGGCTCCTTGTAATGGATTCTCATTTTTGGCCAGGCCTAATTCCCGGTTAATAATAAGCTGAATGGCCATCGCCCTGCGTACCGACTCTTCCGTAGGAGTGGTAATCGCTTCATCATAGGCATTAGTATGCAATGAATTACAATTATCATAGATTGCGTAAAGTGCCTGCAAGGTGGTTCTGATATCATTGAAATCAATTTCCTGTGCATGCAAAGATCGACCTGAGGTTTGGATATGATATTTTAATTTTTGTGAACGGTCATTGCCCTTGTATTTATTCTTGATAGCTTTAGCCCAAATTCTTCTGGCCACACGACCTATAACTGAATACTCAGGATCAATGCCATTCGAGAAAAAGAAGGATAGATTGGGTGCAAATTCATCAATATGCATTCCACGGCTAAGGTAATATTCCACAAAGGTAAATCCATTACTTAGGGTAAAGGCAAGTTGCGAAATCGGATTGGCTCCTGCTTCAGCAATATGATATCCCGAAATAGAAACCGAATAGAAGTTTCTTATCTGCTTATCAATAAAATACTTTTGAATATCACCCATCATTCTCAAAGCGAACTCGGTTGAGAAGATGCAGGTATTTTGTGCTTGATCCTCTTTCAAAATATCTGCCTGAACAGTACCTCTTACGCTTGAAATTGCATAAGATTTAATCTTATTATAAACATCTGCCGATAAGACCTGGTCGCCTGTAAGTCCCAAAAGCATTAAGCCCAGTCCCTTATTTCCTTCAGGAAGTTCTCCCTGATAAACCGGTTTGGATATACCTTTTGATTTGAAGATCTGATCAATTTTAGCCTTAACTTCTGCTTCCAATCCGTTTTCAATAATGTATTTCTCACATTGCTGATCAATAGCTGTATTCATGAAGAAACCAAGTAGCATCGGGGCAGGACCGTTGATGGTCATCGATACGGATGTAGAAGGATGGCAAAGATCAAATCCACTATATAATTTTTTGGCATCATCCAGCGTCGCAATACTCACTCCTGAATTTCCAATTTTACCATAAATATCCGGACGCATGCCGGGATCTTCTCCGTAAAGCGTGACTGAATCGAATGCAGTAGAAAGTCGGTGAGCCGGCTGTCCCAACGAAACATAATGAAAACGTTTATTCGTTCTCTCCGGACCGCCTTCGCCGGCAAACATACGAGTTGGGTCTTCGCCTTCACGCTTCAATGGAAAAACTCCTGCTGCGTATGGAAACTCTCCCGGAACATTTTCACTTAGTAACCAACGAAGAATGTCGCCCCATGCTTCATATCGCGGCAAGGATATCTTTGGAATTCTCAGTTTAGACAGGGATTCTGAATATAAAGATTGCTTAATTTCCTTATCACGAACTTTGAATATAAATTCATCGGCCTTGTATTTTCTAATTGTATCAGGCCATTCACACAAAAGCCTTCTACATTCAGGATCCAGACTTTCTTCCAGCTTTGAGTAAATTTCTGTTAAAGTTTGAACAGAAATATCTTCGGGGGATTTAAACTCTGAGGCAAGGGTAATGGCACCTTTCGCCTGAAACAGTTGTTGCGCAATTTTACTCTGTGTATTAACCCATTCGGAATAGGCTGAACTACTTTCGACGATTTCGGCGAGATAACGTATCCGATCAGGTGGAATAATGTAGTTCTTTTCACTGTGCTTCCCGATTAATTCCATTTTTGCCTGGAAATCATATCCGGTTTTTCTTAATATGGCCTTCATCAATTCCGAAAAGAGTTTATTCATCCCGGGATCATTAAACTGGGATGCCATTGTACCAATCACTGGGAGCTCCTCATCCGGTGAATCGAACAATTGATGATTGCGCTTGAACTGTTTTCGCACATCCCTGATCGCATCCAGTGCTCCACGCTTATCAAATTTATTGATAGCCACGATATCCGCGAAATCGAGCATATCAATCTTTTCCAGTTGCGTTGCAGCCCCAAATTCTGGAGTCATAACATATAAGGATACATCACAATGTTCGGTGATCTCAGTGTCCGATTGGCCAATACCCGATGTTTCTACAATAATCAGTTCGTATCCAGCTGCTTTGCAGATATCGATAGATTCTTGAACATATTTTGAAAGAGCTAAGTTGGCCTGCCTTGTGGCTAAAGAACGCATGTAAACCCGTGGATTGTTGATCGAGTTCATCCGAATCCGGTCGCCTAGTAAGGCCCCACCAGTTTTACGCTTTGATGGATCTACCGAAACAATTGCAATGCTTTTATCTGTTTCAACCAGAAAACGACGAACAAGTTCATCAATTAATGATGATTTTCCTGCCCCTCCAGTACCTGTTATTCCAATAACAGGAACTTTTTTTCCTGCATTTAGTTTTTCAAGTTCTTTCAGAAAACTTTCTGTTTGTTCGGGGTGATTTTCTGCCAAGGTGATGGCAGATGCAATTGCATTTACATTTTTTTGCTTAATGCCTTTGAGTTCATTCGTCAAACTGATGTGGGTTTGAAAATCACATGCTTTCAGCATATCATTGATCATCCCTTGAAGGCCCATTTTCCGGCCATCATCAGGTGAATAAATCTGAGTGACACCATATTCTTTCAGCTCTTTGATCTCGGTAGGTAGGATCACACCACCACCTCCGGCAAATATCTTGATATGCCCTGCGCCCAGTTCTTGTAACAAATCACACATGTATTTGAAATATTCAACATGTCCGCCCTGATAGGAGGTCATGGCAATACCTTGAACATCTTCCTGAATTGCGCAGTTTACAACCTCCTTTACAGATCGGTTATGGCCCAAATGTATTACTTCAGCTCCGGAGGATTGAAGTATCCGACGCATAATGTTTATAGTTGCATCATGTCCATCGAACAGGGCTGCAGCTGTAACAAAACGTATCTTATTTATAGGTTTGTAAACTTCGGTCATGTTTATTCCTGATTGTAGGGCAAAGGTAAGAATAATTGCGGTTTTCAACCCTTTGACATGACATTGAGACTATTTAAGCTTGTTTTTCAGGGATTAGTTTTCAATTCCCTGAAAAACATTTATTAGCTTAACCTTTTTTGGGACTGTGTTTGCTTGGCATTTTTGGTGCCTTTGTTTTCCCCTGAACCATGGAGTTTACATTTCCTTTATTCACTGTAGCTTGTTTATTGTCTGTATGGTATGACATTTGTCCACCGCTGTTTGAAATGCCCCTTGATTTAAGAGCTTCCTTGCCCGCTTGGATGGATTGATTTCCTTTTGAACTACCTTGCTGATTTTCGTTCGATTTGTTTTTTATCGGTGTTTTCATAGTGCCCTCCTATTTTTATCAGGTTCTGCATGCATTTGCATTGCGCTGTTTTTACAATGTACGAATAAGTATTTTGGTAAAAAATGACCTAGATTACAACCAGTTTTTCTTTTTGAAAAAGATTAAGGTAAGTACCGAGGACAATACCATGAGAGTTATAGCAAAAAGGTAGCCATAATCCCAGCCAAGTTCCGGCATGATTTTAAAATTCATTCCGTAAACGCTTGCAATCAGTGTAGGAGGCATAAAAGCCACCGTTGCCACTGTAAAAATTTTAATGATCCGGTTCTGTTCGATGTTAACAAGACCCATAAAGGTATCCTGAAGGTATTCCAAACGCTCAAAAGCAAACTTATTGTGCTCAATCAATGACCCAATGTCCTTGATCATAATCCTCAGTACATTCATGTATTCTTCGGGGAAGAGACTGCTTTTCATTAAAGATGAAACCAAGCGCTGTTTATCCACAATGTTTTCGCGCATAAGTATGTTATAGTTCTGAAAGGAAGCGATCTTTAAAAGGATCTCTTCGTCTGAACGTTTTCTGTTTAAGGTTAATTTTTTATTCAGGTCGGCTATATCTTTTGCAAGTCCTTCAATAATATCTGCATCCTGTTCAATTCCCGTTTCAAGAATTGTGAGTAAGATATGATAACCGTTTGTAAATGAACTCGGATTGGATTTGATTTTTTTGACAGATTCACCGAATGTTTTCAAATCATCATCTCGGTAAGTAAAGAGAATTCCTTTTTCAAGGATAATAGATACAGGGCAATAATCAAAATCCTGTTGCTTAAGCGATAGAAAATTGGAGTTAATGATCAGTTCATCATCTAGTTCATTAAAACGTGAAGAACTTTCAATTTCTGTGGATTCTTCTACAGAAGAGTATTTAATATCAAAATAGGTTTCAATGGTTACCTTCTCCTCAACGGTCGAATTTTGAAGATCCACCCATACTAGGTCGTTAAGTGGGATTGTACGCAGTAAACTGATATCACTTTCTTTCGCCAGTCGTTTTTCTTTTTTATAATAAATACGAAGCATATCCTAAGTTTATGGGTAAGATTGAATTTTGTATCTTTGCAAAAATAAAGTTTTGGGAACACCTTTAGATTACGGATTCAAGAATTATAATCATTACGGCGCTTATCTTAAAAATAAGTATGATGGGCAGCGCGTATATAAGATTATAGCTGATGCCGGATTTACCTGTCCAAACCGTGATGGAAGTAAGGGTTACGGAGGTTGTACCTATTGTAATGTAGATTCTTTTACACCGGAGCTTTCCCGGAAACTTCCAACAATCCGCGAACAGATTGAGCAGGGAATGGAACGGGCTTATAAAAATTATCGAGCCGAAAAGTTTATCATCTATTTTCAACCAAATACTAATACCTATGCTCCGACGCATTATCTCAAATTGCTTTATGATGAGGCTCTGAATATCAATACAGAAAGTATTGTTGGATTATCTGTGGGAACCCGCCCTGATTGTATTGATTCTGAGAAGCTGGCCTTGCTTGAAAGCTATGCCGATAGATTTGATGTTGATTTGGAGATGGGCATGGAGTCGATTTATGATGATACCCTTCAGAAAATTAATAGGGGCTGTACTCATCAGGAATACCTTAATGCTGTTCAGTTAGCTGAAAACACCAAGGTGGATATCTGTATTCATACCATTTTTGGTTTTCCGTGGGAAACTCATGACATGATGTTGCGTTATGCAGATGAAATAAATAGATTTCCTCAAATCAAGTTTGTTAAATTACATCATCTTCATGTAGTGAAAGGCTCAATTATGGGCTCTAGATATGCCCGTGACCCTTTTAAAGTATTCACTATTGATGAATACACTGATTTTATAGCTGAATTTATCCCACTACTACGGCCTGATATCGTGTTGCAAAGACTATTTGGTTTAGCTGAT
>JBDNGV010000305.1:0-2222 GCA_041689125.1 Daejeonella sp. | reverse complement strand
TTGACAGTTGATTGATAATTGAGAGTTGTAGTAATTTACTCATTCTCTCATTTACTAATTTACTAATTTGCTCATTCTCTAATTTACCCCTTTCAACTTGATATAAACATGTTTAATATTTCCTTTTCCGGATACTCGCTCATCGAACTCAAATTTATTCAGATTTTTAATAAGTGGAAGGAGTTTGGGGTAATTATAATTTCTGGAATCGAAATCAGGTTTCTTTTTCAGGAGTAAATTCCCAAGGTTTCCAAGGTAAGCCCATCCATTTTCATCTTCGAGGTCTGAAATGCTATCGCTTATTAGTTTGATAAGTTCTTTATCAATATTATTCAATGGTGCATTATTTTTCTTAGTCCTTTTCTTTGATTTTGTGGATAGAGGAGTTTCATCAAATGATGTTTCCTCTGCCGTAGTTTCTTTAGCGCTCAGGATCTCAATATAAATAAATTTATCGCATGCTGTAATAAAGGGTATTAAAGTTTTCTTTTCACCGATTCCAATAACCATCATACCTGCTTCCCTCAATCTGGTGGCAAGCCTAGTGAAATCACTGTCACTCGAGACAATGCAAAATCCATCCACCTTGCCTGAATATAAAATATCCATTGCATCGATAATCATGGCACTATCACTTGCATTTTTGCCTGTAGAATAGCTGTATTGCTGTATAGGGGTGATCGCATTCTCTAGCAACACCTTTTTCCAGCCCGAAACGGTTGGCTTTGTCCAGTCGGCATAGATTCTTTTAAATGTTGGAGTACCGTATTTGGCAATTTCTTGAAACATGGGTTTTACATTGGCATATGGGACATTGTCAGCATCAATGAGTACTGCGAGCCGAAGGTCTTTGGTTATTTCCATGTTTATTATTTTTTTGTTGCTTTCTCATAAAGGTAGAGGTTTTAATATTAAAAAATAGCCGTTTATATGTCCCTAAATAGTGGTGCTTTATCGTCAAATTATAGCTAAAACCTTAAGAATAACATAATTTGGATGCCGATATTTCATTATTCTTTGTATCATTGATCAGATAAATTCCTGCATGTTAAAAATTGGTATCATCGGATTGGGGGATATAGCTCAAAAAGCCTATCTGCCGATATTAAGTAGAAAAGACCTTGAAATCCATCTATTTACCCGTAATCAGGAACGCCTTCTCCAAATTGGAAGGCAATACAGGTTCGAAAATTTGCATACAAATCTTGAATCTATCCTGAAAAGTGGAATCAATGCTGCGTTTGTACATACCGTAACCGAATCCCATGATAGTATTATCGAACAACTTCTCATGCATGATATACATGTATATGTGGATAAACCAATTACGTATGATTATGTATCATCAAAAAGGCTGCTTGATCTAGCAGAAAGCAGGGGACTGAATCTGATGGTTGGCTTTAACAGAAGGTATGCTCCGGCCTACCAAGAACTGAAGCAGATTGCAAATCCAAACATGATTATTCTGCAAAAGAACCGCCATTCACTACCTGGAGATATAAGAACCTTCGTTTTTGACGATTTTATTCATGTTATTGATACCATGCGTTATCTATTTATCTGGCCGCTTAAGGAAATTTTGGTGAGAGGGATGAAAAGAGACGGGTTATTGATTCATGCAGTAGTACAACTGATTGCTGAGAATGGTTCAATTGCGATTGGCATCATGAACAGAGATTCGGGCAGCTTGGAAGAGAAGGTTGAAGTATTCAGCGCCGAAGAAAAGAAAACGGTTATCAATTTGACTGACCTGAGTACCAAGCGGCAAAAGACCGAAACCTCAAACGGGATTAATGATTGGGAATCGACCCTTTCGAAACGAGGATTCGAAAATATAATTGATGATTTTCTTCATTCACTTGAAAATGGAACTAAACCCCAATTCAGTATGCAGGATGCCTTACTGACACATGAGATGTGTGAGAATGTGGTTCAACAATTGACTGTTGACAGTTACTAGTGTCCGATAAAGATTTTATATTTCGACCCCGAAGGTGGTCGTATATTTATAGTGGATCAGATTTCGCAGGAAAATCGACCCCGAAGGTGGTCGTATGAAGGAAATTTGAGTACATACGCCCACCTTCGGGGTCGGGAAAAAGGTTAAACGGAATTTACTCTAAACTTGTGACCACCTTCAGGGTCAAAGTAATGATATTTTATACTGGGGCTTGCTTTTTGAGAATTGGACAGAATCATTCCTCCAAAGGAGTATAAGCATG
>JBDNGV010000304.1:0-2395 GCA_041689125.1 Daejeonella sp. | reverse complement strand
TCTCAAGCCAGCCAAATGAGCCGCATAGGAAGTTGGGATCTTGACCTAATAAACCAAGGTGTAGATAGTATGTACTGGTCTCCTATGGTAAAGGCAATATTGGAATTGGACGATAGCTACAACCCTACCTTAACAGGCGGCATAGAATTTTGTATCGGGGAAAGTAACCCGCGAATACAGCAGGCAGTTAATGCCTTAATTAACGAAGGCCTCGAGTTTGATGAAGAGTTGTTACTGCTTACAGACAAAGGAAATGAACGATGGATCCGCTGCATTGGTAAAAGCGAAATGGCTAATGACAAGCGTACCAAAATTTATGGTAGTATTCAGGATATTGATGAACGTAAAAAAGCAGAGAAAAAAATCCTCAAATCCAATGAACGATTTGAAAAAGTAACCGAAGCAACAAAAGATGCGATTTGGGATTGGGATATCGTCAACCAAACCTATTACCGGTCAAAAGCCATTGAAAGATTTTTTGGAAAAGAAGCTTCAGGATTATTTCCTGAGAGTAATATGTGGTCGAGAAACCATTTTCATGAAGATGACTGTGCTAATATCAAAAGCAGTTTTTACGAAGCAATTGCTAACCCCTTAATTACCCGATGGGAATTGGAATACAGAGTAATTAATGACCTCGGGGAAACACTTTATTTAATAGACCGGGCAGTAATCTATAGAAATAATGAAGGAAAGGCAATTCGCATGGTAGGCGCTATGACGGATATTTCTGAGCAAAAACAAATGACATTGCAATTAAACGAACTTAACCAATCGCTTCAAAAATATTCACTTGAACTAGAGCGCTCCAATGAGGAACTGGAACAATTTGCTTTCGTTGCATCACATGATTTACAGGAGCCTCTTCGGATGATTTCCAGCTTCATGGATCTCCTGAGCCGAAAATATGGGAATCTCCTTGATGAAAAAGCACACCAGTATATTCACTTTGCTACTGATGGAGCCAAAAGGATGAAGCAGATCATACTTGATCTCTTGGATTATTCCAGAGCTAGTAAAATACCATCGACCAAAGAAGAGGTAGATTTTAACCTCGTGCTTTCAGAATTTATGCAGCTACGAAGAAAACTCATATCAGAAAAATCCGCTTCAATTACTTCGGGAAATCTGCCTTCATTGATTAGCTATAAAGCTTCAATCACGCAAGTGTTTCATTGCTTGCTAGACAATGCACTTCAGTACTCCGGGGTAGGCATTGGTCCAATAATTGAGATCAATGTTTTAGAAAATAAAGAGGAATGGGAATTTTCTATCAAAGACAACGGGATAGGAATAGATCCACAATTTCATGATAAAATATTTGTTATTTTTCAAAGACTACACAACAAGGAGGAGTATACCGGAACAGGAATAGGGCTTTCGATTGCTAAGAAACAAGTGGAATTTTTAGGGGGAAAAATTTGGCTGGAATCTGAACCTGGACTTGGCACGGTATTTTATTTCACAATTCCGAAAAACAATTAATATGGAAAGTACACCAACTAAACCCGCACTCATCCTCTTGGTGGAAGACAACGAAGGAGACGTAGTACTCACGATTGAAGCTTTTGAAGAATGCAGGGTAAAAACGGAAATTAGCGTTGCTAAAAATGGTCAGGAGGCTCTTGATTTCCTTTTTCAGAGAGGAGCCTTTACGGACGCGAAAAGACCTGATCTTGTTCTATTGGATATCAACATTCCCTTATTCAATGGCCATGAAGTTTTGCGGCAGATCAAAGCTGATCCAAATCTTAAGAAGAGTCCCGTAGTTATGCTCACCACATCCTCTAATCAAAGGGACATCGATAAAGCTTACGAAAATCATTGTAACAGTTATGTGCAAAAACCGCTCGAAATCGGTGATTTTCTTAGTACAATATTAAAAATTAAAGAATTTTGGTTGGAGATTACAACCCTAGCAAATTAATATGATAAAACCAATACTAGACCCTTCGGAAAATTTCTCAGTTCTTGTAATAGAGGATAATCAAGGTGATTTTGTGCTTATTGAAGATTATTTACTTGAGAAATTCATGCAAATCAATATAGTTCATTGCGCTGATTATGCATCGTCAATTACTTACCTGAAGAATTCTAAAGAAAAACTTTCGCTCATATTATTAGACTTGAGCTTGCCGGATTTAAGCGGAATTGAATTAATAATCGGTGTTTTATCTCATAATTTTCAAATACCGATTGTTATTCTAACTGGATATTCAGATTTGGCCATGGCCAAAAGCAGTCTCCAGGCGGGTGTTTATGATTATCTGGTAAAAGATGAGATAAATCCGGATATCCTTTATAAAACCATCATTTTCGCAGTAAACAGAAGTAGTTTTATTAATCAAATAGAAGACGAAAAACTTAATTACGAAAACCTCTTCAACTTTAATCC
>JBDNGV010000303.1:0-3385 GCA_041689125.1 Daejeonella sp. | reverse complement strand
GTTCCAACCATTTCAGATATTCAAGCTTGATTGCATCAGTCCACTGTGTATCGACCTCATTTGCCTTATAAGTCCCACTCTTAATCATCTCATGTCCGAAACGATCTTTGGATGCAATAAACTCCGCCGTTGAAACAACTAGTTCTGCCATATGTGCCGGAATGAAAACCACCCCTGCCCGCCCAGCAATTACTAGATCGCCAGGAAGGACTATCGCAGCTCCGATCGTAATTGGTGTATTCAGTCCCATCAGCACTACCCCCTGTAAAAACTGAGGAGCAAAGTCTCTCACATGAGCATTGAACCCTTTAATATCCGCCAGACCGTCAACATCACGGGCAAATCCGTCAAATACGACCCCATTACCTGAATTCTTATAAATCACATTACCAAGGTTATCGCCCATGAGCGATCCTACTCTGCCTTTATTATCTGCTACATAAACATCTCCTTGGGTTAACATATTGATTGGCCAGTGCAAATGTCTCCCAACGCGGCCTTCTTTTGCTGCACGATCTACGATATTCTTTTCTACATCAGGACGGATCGGCATAAACTGAGCAGTTAATGCCCGGCCTACTACTTTAACTTCTTCATGAAGTATTTTCCAGTTCCGTTCATACTGATATAGGTATCCTTCGTTATTCAGAATCTGCCAGGCTTCTTCAATACCAATTTCACGGGCACGTTTCAAGAGCTCATCCGAAATCCGTGGACGACCATCGGCAAAACGCTCACCCTTCCAGGCTGAAGTGAGAAATATCAATTCTTCTTTTGGTATCGCCTGTGCGAAAACAGTAGAAACTGAACCTAAAAAACAAAGAATAATAAGAGATAGATAAAATCTATAGTTTATAAAAAACATATAATTAAAATTGATAATAGGTTTAATTTATGAAAAATAATTGTTGAACCAATGATAAATTAAGCTTTCTTTGGAAATCTCCAGATCTCCAAGGCATTCTTTCCCATAATCAAATCCAAATCCTTTTCGGTATAAAAATCACAGTATTTATACATAAACTCCAATTCTTTATCCATCGGAAGCTCCCACCTTGGGAATGGGTATCCAGTACCCCAAATGATCTGCTTAGCTCCAAACTCTTCGTAAATTGCTTTATAGAAAGGCAGCGTATCTTCATAAGGGTACTTTTTTACTTCTGACATTTCATAAGGCTCAGAATTACTAATCCAAACATTTTTGAAACGGCTGAGTTTAAACATTTTTTTAAACTCCGGCCAACAGTCAGCTGCCTTTAGATCCGGTTTACCGGCATGGTCAACAACTATTTTCACACCTGGGAAACGTTCTGCCATATCTTCAAGCATTGGCATTTGATGAGGCACAATATAATAATTGAAACAAAGTCCCAATTTTTCGGCTTCCTTCCACAAAGGATAATGAGCAGGTGAATTTAACCAGGTTTCTTTGGGATGGTAGATCGGACTGAAACGCATTCCCTGAAAACCATGCTCATTAACCCAATACCTTAGATTATCTACAATTTTAGGATCATGTGGATTGAGTAATCCATGAGCCACAAATAGATTGGGATAAGTTTTGAGGCAATGCGCCTTGTAGGAATTATCCCATCCATAATAACGCGGATTGATTAACACTCCGAAGGTTATGTTAAAATCCTTCATCTGTTTTACCTGATTCTCAATAGGTGCCTCAATCGCTGCTTTAGCATTTGGATTTTCAGGATGTTTGAATGGAAAACGTGAATCAAAATTCCAGGTCTCCACATGGGTGTCAATAACCAGACGCTTTTTCTTAAATTTTTCCGGCATTGCAGCCAATACAGAATCAAATGGATCCATTAAGCCCAATAAGGGCATTGCTGCCATACCTTTAATAATATCTCTGCGTTTCATATTATATTGTTTTAATTATTAAAAATCACTTGAATCAGGTTGCCAATGGTTGACCACCCGGTATCATTACTTTTTGTCGCGGAAGTTTAGTTCTATTATGCTTTGCTATAAATTTAGCTGTCAGGTATTCTCCCATATGAATGTCACCCGAAATTGTATCACCACTTACCTTACCTGAGAATAGATAAATGATGATATTTCCAATAATAGGAGTTGTACTCTTAATTTTTACTTCATCCCCATCAATTGTACCAACCATATTTTTCGTGTCGAAATCTCCCTTATGAGTCCCCTGTATCCAGTTGCCGTCTTGTTCAATAACAAAAGAATGCTGACTCGTGCTTAAAGCATACTGCACTTCCACATCCCATCGTCCACTTAGATTAGTAACCGGAATAGCCATTTCAGGTTTAGCTTGTCTATTTTTCGATAAAACTCCGTAAAGACGATCGGCTACAATTAGTTCTTCACCTGCTTGCATATGTCCGGGCGTAATTTGTATAGATGTTGTTCCATCCGCTTCATCCCGATTTCCAAGTGCAATCCTTGGCTTATTTCTTCCAACCTCCTCTGCAATTTCATATCCGGTAACAGGATACTTCACCGGATCCCACATAATATGGAGAACAGGATATTTATTATTCAAGTTTGTTGGTTCAATGGTTTTAGTACTCAAACCATTAATGGTTGATACTCGTTTTTCAATTACCTTCAGCCAGCCTAACCACTTCTTCCATTCCGCATCGTGATCGCGTACCAGCCAATCCTCTACCGCGGACACCATTCCTACAATTTCATCGCGATCTAATTTATTACCGCGGCCTGGGCCATGATGTGGAGCACTTGCTTGCCAGGCGGCAAGCAAAATATTTTTATTGCCGAGCAATAAACCTGCAGACTGTGGGCCACGGATTGTTTTACCCCCGCTGTATGCCACAACATCAGCTCCTCTTTTCAAATGATAGGGTGGAATACTCAAACCCTCTGCTGCTGCATCCATCAGAATTGGAATATTTTTTGGTTTAGCAATAGAGGCAATTACCTCTAATGACAATGGCTCACCGGTGTCGGAAGCGGCACCAGGAGTTCCTGAAGTAAGATAAATCATTGCCGTTTTGGAGTTAATCGCCCTTTCAAGTTCTTCCGCTGTTGAAACAGTTATAATTTTAACCCCTGTATTTCTTACTGCATGATCATAATGTTGACGTGAATACCTTGGTATAATTACTTCGGTTTTCTCAAACCCTGTAAGGTCTGGAATTCGAATCAATCTTTCAGGACTACCGCCGGTAATACATGCTGCAGTAATATGTTGAACACCTGCCGCACATCCGGATGAAACCATTCCCCATTCAGTGTGAGTAAGTTCAGCCAAACGCTTCCCAGCTGCTTCAGCAAGTTCATCCAATTGAACAAAATTTGTACTTGCAGCTTCTAATGCTTGTCTTACTACAGGAAGCTTAATTGATCCTCCAATAATGGTAAATGAACCGCGACAATTTATAAT
>JBDNGV010000302.1:0-1434 GCA_041689125.1 Daejeonella sp. | reverse complement strand
GCATGCCCTCTCATCCGGATAGGTTTAGTTTATTTGAGTAGTTAGATTTGGTACAGGGTTTAGAATACGACACTTATCGGGTTGTTCGAGAAACCTTCTCAATGAAGTATAATGCATCAAATGTAACCGGACAATAGAGATGTTGAATTGTCAATGCTTGGGCTTAAATAACATAGGAGTTCGATATAAGGAAGGTTAAACTAATACGGTTATAATTGGTCAGGCTAGGCTTTGGAGACAATTAATTTAATTATTGAAAGCAATACCTGTGTAGTATAGGTCGGTTTAGACCTTTCCTTCGGTTAGTTCCGGCAAAAAATTGTGTTCCGTTTCAAAATACCAGCAGTCGGAAGCTACCTCCTGCGGCAAGGTTTATTTTACCCAAAGCAGTATTTCGTTGGTCGGGGCAGCCCGACAAAATAAGAAAGCGTGTATTTTAATTTAATAGGCATTTATTCAAGGAAAAGAATCTTTGATATAAATATAAAAAGGTTTGGCAATTATGCCTTTTCAAATGCCCAGGCAAGCATTCTGCTTACTTTCTGACCCTGTTTCATTTCAATAGTCTTGACCTCTTTTACCCCCAGGCGGTCAAGCGCTTTATAACAAGCGGAAAGGGTTTCCTTACTTGAGACTATTGAAGTAAACCATTGAACCGATTGGGCAAATCGGGCACTTTCTTCAATCATGCGAAGGAGAAAACCCTCCTCACCTCCCTCACACCATAATTCTGCATTTTTACCGCCAAAATTAAGATCATGCCCGGGTTTTTTATCTTTCCCCAGATTTTTCCATTTTCTAGCCGTTCCTTCTGCGGCTTCCTTCATGGAAGAATGAAAAGGAGGATTGCAGATACTTAAACTGAATTTTTCACTAAGATGAATGATATCGGTAAATATGTGGTCGGAAGAACGTTGCCTTCTAATGCTTATGAATTTTGAAAGTCCGTTAGCCTCAATAATATTTGTTGCAGCACGAATGGCCAACTGATCGATCTCGGACCCGACAAAGGTCCACCCATATTCATAATGACCGATCAGAGGATAGATACAGTTAGCTCCAATTCCAATATCCAATACTTTAATATGTTTACCCTTGGGAAGCTTTCCATCTGCTCCAATAAGCAAATCGGCAGCATAATGAATATAATCAGCTCTTCCGGGTATAGGAGGGCAAAGGAATCCTTCGGGAATATCCCATAAGCCAACACCATAAAAATGCTTTAATAAGGCCTTATTTAGAGACTTTACTGCATTTGGATCTGTAAAATGAATTGAAAGATCGGAATATTGGTTGTTTGAAACAAAGTCTGCCAATTCAGGGCAAGCGATGATCAGTTCCTGGAAATTATAACGCTGCCTATGTCGGTTACGGGAATGGAAACTATCTTTTTCTTCTGGTATTAATTTCTTTTTGATGGGCATTCAGCTAAAT
>JBDNGV010000301.1:0-2787 GCA_041689125.1 Daejeonella sp. | reverse complement strand
TCGGGTAATACCGCTGCAGCCAGATTTGTACCTGACTGAATCAAAACGTTGTTGTCTACCTGTTTATATGAAAGATCAGTGCCATCTAAAAGTATATTTAATGCCTGCTCAACGGTATAGGTTGAAGCACTAATATTTCTGGATGGTAAAGTGATTATTTCGCCCTTTCTATATACAAATCGAAATGGCGTTTGTTGTTCTATTTTTTTGAATGCCGCCAGTAATGTCTCGTTTCTAAGTTCCAATTTAACCTCTACTAGACTTATTTTTTGGCTACTGACAGGAAGTGCTAATAATAATTGCATGGATATAAACATCAAGGCTGTATATAAGAAGCCAACGCGCATAATCTTTATTATTAGATCTCTATTATTGAATTGTTCTTCAGTAAAGTTGACATGGGTAGTTCCATGTGTTCTGTTTGTAAAATATTTCATATTTTTACAAGGTTTTAAGTTCATTAATATCCATTTACAGGGATGAAATTTAATTTAAAACTGCCCTTTCGATAATCGATCAGGGCGTTGAGCCCTCTAGATCCCCTTCATTGCCGTGAAGAAGTTTAGAGGGCTTTTTTTAGGGTGGTATTTTCAAATACATGTTTTGAATATTCTATATAGTATAAATATATTTCTAATCTATTTGCATCCTAATCCGCTAAGAATAACAGTCCTTTCGTCTTTAAACTGATATTTAATCTGATTAAATTCTCCGATAATATGGAGTATCTGTTTTAAACTTTGACTCTTTAAAAATGTAGCACTGAACTTGCATGACTTGATTTGCTCATTGGAAAATATTATAGAGACATCAAATCGCTCCTGTAGTTGTTTTGCTACATCTCTAATACTTACATCATCAAAATAAATATCCTCATTCGTCCATTCGATAAATTTCTCTGCGATAACAGGCATTTTAACATGCTGGCTAATTGAAGCATCAACAACAACCTGCTCATCAGGAACAAGAATATTATAAGTCATTTTATTGTCGCCAACCTTAACTTTTCCCTTGGTTACCGTGACAATCACTTTTTTATCAACCGGACTCACTTTTATGTTAAATGCTGTTCCAAGAACAGTTGTAAGAATTTTACCGGTATGGACTACAAAGGGTTTGGTTGGATTATGAGTGATATCAAAATAAGCCTCACCTTGAAGATAAACCTCCCTTTTATTATTAGTGCCGAAGGAATCTGAAATCTTCAGGTTACTGTTCTCATTCAGAATCACCGAACTACCATCCGGAAGATTAATAAACCGACGGGCGGGCTTATCATTTGTTATAGACTTTTCTGAAATCAACTTAACCTCTTGAGATTGTGTAATACCAGATCTGCTCAAATAAAACAGTGCAGAAAGTCCGATTATAAATATAGCCGCTGCCGACCTATACCACAAACTTTTGCTTTTAATGGAAAGAAATAACTCCTTCTCTTTAGAAGAAGCCACTATAGAATTAAAGATTCGCTCAGCTTTTTCTTCAGCAATGGGAGCATCCGAGGCAATCTGATTCCAAAATTCATCCAAAAGTATCTGAACTTCTTCGTCATAGTCTTCCCGCTTCATCATTGAAAGAAATTCCTCAATTTCCTCAGCTGAAGCCACTTTTTTAATGTACTGCTGGAAAAGGTATCTAAACCTATGGATTGACATAATTTAAAATTTAAAATAAAGGCGAACTCCACATTTATCCATACTCATACAATAAAGACAGTCAGGAAATAAAAAAGGGTTAGTCCAAAAAAACTTTAAATCAGAAAGAGCTTCTGATCAGAAAAAAGGAAAAAATATATAAAAACTGAGCACCAAATAGTTTGAAAAAACCATCCGAAGTGTACTCAACGCTTTTTTCAAATGGGCTTTAACAGTATTCTTTGAAAGATTGAGGTGATTGGCTATTTCCTCATACTTCATACCTTCATCCCGGCTCATACTAAATACAATTCGCTGCTGAGGGGGCAATTGATTTACCGCCTGACTTAAAATATGCTGATATTCATTATATATCACGGTTTCTTCTGTTGTATCCTGATACTCGGAATTATTTAAACTGAGTTTACTAATAATCACAGCTTCATGAGCTCTGCGCTTGATCGCATTAAAAGCTCTGTTCTTGACTAAAGTATATAAATAAGAATCAAAATGAATTATTTCGTTGAGACTCTGACGGTTACACCAAACCTTTAGAAAAGTATCCATCACAATCTCCTCAGACAGCTCTTCATCGTCGGTTATTCTAAAAGAATAGTTATAAAGACGGCTACTGTAATGATCAAAAATTTTACGAAAGGCCAGCTCATTACCCTCGGAGATAAGGTGTAAAATTTCTGACTCATTCTGCAAAATTTTCATTAAAGTAGTTTAAAAGTTGGAAATTAAATCTAATATAAAATTTTACATTTTAAATACAAAGAATTAATATTTGTAAAGTTTAAATTCCAATAGTAGGCTCTAGGGAAATAGAACAATTTTGAAACTATAAGAATTCTATACATACCCAATACAATCAATCTCAATTATCGATTTTCCGGGAATCCCTCCCTTTGCAACCGCAACGGTTGAGCGAACAGGAGGCTTCTCACCAAACCTACCTCTATAAATTTCGTTCATCCCTTCAAAATCGGCCATATCACTTAAAAATACGGTGACTTTCAATACCTTCTCCATCGAAGAACCTGCAGCCAATAATCTCTTCTCCATCTTCTTAAGCACAAATTCAGTATCTGCCTTAATTTCAAAAACAGATTCCGCATCCGCGCCGGTTCCTGATACAAAGACCATATTC
>JBDNGV010000300.1:0-4517 GCA_041689125.1 Daejeonella sp. | reverse complement strand
TAGAATAATAAATAGGAAGGACGAGTTCTGTTAATCACCTCAAACAATACAGATGCTTAAGACTTAAAACTTATATAATGCTCCTGTTTACCTAAAAGATAAATATTGGAGAGAAGAATAAAACAATAATTTTCATTAAATTTCAAAGGTTTAATAATATGCCTTATGATATTACGTGAGTCGATCCCACAACTTTACCTTTCAGCATTACTTATATCAGTTCTGTTTATTTCCTGTTCTAAAAAGAAACTACTCTTTTTAAATTACTTCCATCGTCACAAACGGATGTTGATTTTGCAAATACTATTACTGAGAGTGATAGTTTAAATATTTTAAGTCAGGCTAATCTATACAATGGTGGCGGTGTAGGCATAGGTGATTTCAATAATGATGGGTTAATGGATATGTACTTTGCCGGAAATATGGTTTCCAATAAGTTGTACTTGAATAAAGGCTCATTAATATTTGAAGATATTAGCAATCCGGCAGGAGTGGAAGGGGAAGGAAGGTGGTGTACCGGTGTTTCTGTGGTAGACATTAATGCTGATGGATGGCTGGATATATATGTGTCCGCATCGTTCTGGGCAGACTCACTTCGACGAACCAATTTGTTGTATATCAACCAGGGGCTTAACAAAGATGGCGTTCCTTTCTTTAAAGAAATGGCCAAATCTTACGGACTGGCTGACGCAGGCTATAGTACACAGGCAGCCTTTTTTGATTATGATAATGATGGTGACCTGGATATGTATCTGGCTACAAATCAGTTAAATGATAAAAATACGCCTATCAGGTACAGACCTAAAGTAATTGACGGTAGCGCTCTGAATAATGACAGGCTTTACCGAAATAATGGGAATGAAACTTTTTCAAATGTTTCCAAAGAAGCGGGAATATTAATAGAAGGCTGGGGGCATGCAGTATGTATTTCGGATATCAATCTGGACGGCTGGCCGGATATTTATGTGAGTAACGATTTCGTTTCCAACGATATTCTGTATATAAACAATCAGGATGGAACCTTTACCAATCGACTTACTGAATATTTTAAACATACGAGTTGGTATACGATGGGCTCTGATATGGTTGACATCAATAATGATGGGCTTGTAGATTTAATAACATTGGATATGCTTCCTGAAGACAACCTGAGGAAGAAAACTGTGTTAAGTGGCAATGAATACTATAATTACTTCAATAGCCGCAGGTTTGGGTATGATCCGCAGCATGTCCGTAATGTACTTCAACTCAATCGCGGTATTACACCCGAGGGACATCCCATATTTAGTGAAATAGGATATATGGCAGGGGTTTATCAAACAGACTGGAGCTGGAGTCCTCTTATAGCTGATTTTGATAACGATGGCCTTCGTGACCTGATTGTTACCAATGGTTTGCCTCGAGATGTTACTAATTTGGATTACATTGTTTATAATAATGGTCAGGGGTATAATGGGACTGGTGTAAATGCAACACTGGGAATGGTAGACTCTCTTCCTATTGTTAAAATTCCTAATTATGCATTTAAAAATGCCGGAGGTCTCTTATTTGCAGACAATACAAAGAACTGGGGTTTAACCCAGCCTTCATTTTCAAATGGTGGCGCCTATGCGGATTTAGACAATGATGGAGATCTGGACTGGGTGGTAAATAATATCAACGACAAAGCTTTTATTTACGAGAATACATTAAATAATACCAAGCAAAAAGGCAGTGAACATAGCCTGTCTGTAATAATTGTAGGGATAGGTAAGAATTTGGGTGGCATTGGAGCTACTATACGCATATATTATGGTAGAGATAAGGAGCAAATATATGAGCATCAGCCTAGCCGGGGATATCTGTCATCTGTTGATTCGAGGGCACACTTTGGTATTGGTGCCGCTACTCACCTGGACTCCTTACGTGTAAGATGGCCTGATGGTAAGAGTCAATTGCTTAAAAATATAAAAGTTGATCAAACTATAAAAATCTCTTATCCCGATGCTGCTGAAATTAACAGGAGCCCCAAACCAAGCATAGAAACTTCACTTTTTGTAGAAGTATCGAATCATTATGGGATAGACTTCAGGCATAAAGAAAAAGATGCGGTTGATTATAATATACAGTCAACCCTTCCCCATAAACTTAGTCAGTATGGCCCCGGGATTGCTGTTGGCGATGTTGATAATAATGGGTATGAGGATTTTTACATCGGCGGTTCAGCGGGTAACCCCGGGATATTTTATATGCAGAATTCAACAGGACAATTTTCTAAGAGCACTAATCGTATAATTCAGGAGGATAATGCCGCCACTGAAGAAATGGGAGTACTTCTTTTTGATGCAGATGATGATAATGACCTTGATTTATATGTAGTAACCGGAAGTTATGAATTTCCGCCCAATCATACGTCAAATCAGGATCGTTTATATATTAATAATGGAAAAGGGAAATTTCAGTGGGATCATACAGCTCTGCCCAGGGAGTTGTCCAACGGTTCATGTGTGCGCGCGGCAGACTTTGACAACGATGGTGATCTTGATTTGTTAGTCGGCGGACGAAGTGTATCAGGCGCATATCCCTTAGCTCCATTGAGTTATATTTTGGAGAACAAAGGGGGTTTATTTTTTGATGTTACGCAACAATATTGTCCCATTTTACAACAGTTGGGTATGATAACCGATGCTTTATGGTCAGATTTTGATCAGGACGGGAAGATGGATATTGTTCTTACGGGCGAGTGGATGCCGCTAACTTTTTTAAAGAATACAGGTAATGGATTTGTTTCTGTAAATAAATCCACAGGTATTGACAAACACATTGGCTGGTGGAATAGTTTGGCTTCTGGCGACTTTGATAACGATGGTGATATAGATTATGTGGCCGGAAATTTGGGACTGAACTCAAGTTTTAAGGCATCTTTTAAAGAGCCAATGACAATTTTGGCTAAAGACCTGGATGATAATGGTAAAATAGATCCGATGATATTTTGCTATGTAAAGGCTGGTGCTAATGCAAGGAAGCCTTTTCCCATGCACACACGTGACGATTTGATAAGCCAGCTGGTATCGATACGAAAACAGTATCCTACTTTTGAATCATTTGGAAAGGCTTCTATGGATGATCTATGGAAAAAACAGGACAGAGAAAATGCTATTATAATGAGTGTAACTGATCTCAATACCAGCTATATTGAAAATAGGGGCAATAGTAAATTTAGAATAAAACCCTTGCCAATAGAAGCACAAATAGCACCGGTTTATGGCATGATGAGTAAAGATGTTGATGGTGATGGGAATTTGGATTTAATGCTGGTGGGCAATGATTATGGAATGGAACCTCTCGGCGGACGGCATGATGCGTTTATGGGTCTGTGTTTGAAAGGCAATGGAAAAGGAGGCTTCATCAGTATGCCAATAGCCAAAAGCGGATTTTTTGTGAAAGGTGATGCTAAAGGTTTGGCAAGGATCCATTCGGCTATGGATGATGACTTGTTGCTGGCTACACAAAATCAGGATAAGCTTTTGATATATGCCAAAAATGTGGACCAGGACAGGAAGAGTCTGAAATGGATAAACATAAAGCCTGATGATTTTTGTGCAGATATTGTATACAAGGGTAATAAAAAGAGGCGAATTGAATTTTATTATGGTGATACATACTTATCACAGTCGTCACGAAGACTCGCTTTGGATAAAGATGTTGTGAAGGTTGTTATTACAAATTTCAGAGGAAATAAAAGAGAAGAAATTAAGTGATAAAATTTTTCCAGCTCGTGACCAATACTTTATTGCGTAGGACTCCAGCTCTTATTCAATTAATAAAAGATTAAATTGATGAGCAAACAGCAACTGAGTCAGGAAATAATGCTTCCAATTGACAACTGATGCAAATCATGAATCTAATCATGATATGTATCTGCGGCCTGTTCCTAGATCGGATTAAATTTAACTGGTTTTAAAAGAGGTCTCTGCCGAATATTTTTTTTGTCAGCAATAATTAGGATATACAGATTATGTAAGGCCTTGTCAGTAACTGGCTTTAGAGACAATACGTTATTATTTTGCTGATTTAATACGGCATTGTTAGCAATATTAGTTTGACCTAAGATAGCCCCTGTCTCTGAGTCAAGGCGTAGCTCAATTGAATAATTGTCAGCTTCTCCTTTTGAAAAACTTGTTAGCTCCACGTTTTCAATGCCGGCTAAATCAATCTTAGTTAGTCAAGCCTTAAAAAGTCATTGCTTGAAAGACTATGAACCTGATTAATCAGAAAGCTAAGATCTGATTGGATTTGGTTGTTTGGTATTGAATGTAGGGCTTTTTTGGAAAAAATGAGTAAGCAATGAGTCCGGCTACGATGTTGGAGATGAAATTGGCGAACGACCTGTGTCTTGAATGTTCCAGCTGGCAAATGTTTTTGAGTTCATCGTTAATAGTTTCGATGTCCGATCTCTTACGTAACATAATTTTATCATTCATGGTCATCAAGCTGTTCTTCATGTTGTTACGGATGTTTGTGATCAGATGTATATC
>JBDNGV010000299.1:0-1853 GCA_041689125.1 Daejeonella sp. | reverse complement strand
TTATTGAAATCGACTGGTATGCCGGTAATACTTCATAATTTGGAACTAGGATATGAAGTAATAAAGCATCAGCAGGCTGGTTCTTTACTCCGGTAAGATCAGGTCCAACCTTGCCGCCTTCATTCTTGTAGGTATGACATGCAGAACAAGCTTTCTGAAAAACTGCCTTTCCTAATTGTGCATCAACCTGTGCTGTAAGTGCTTTACGATATTCCTGATATACCTCCATCCTATTACCCCCTTCCAGTTCTTTGAACAATGACTTTGCACGATCGCTGATCTGCACATTTTTGTCTGTTATCAGTCGGCTCCTATCGGCAGAAGATAATTCGGCTCCGCTTATTGTGCCTTTTTCAATTGCGAGAAACAACTCATTAATAAAGGCGGGCTTTGAAACTACCGCAGCCACAACTGCCGATTTTATCCTGGGAGTGTAGGCAGACCATGTTTTTTTCTCCAATAAAACCGCGGCCCCACGTGGATCATCCAAACGCGCGAAAGCAGATATAGCTTCCAGCATTAATTCGGGCGGAGTACTGGGGACCATCATTTTTTGAAGTACTGAGTGACTACGCCCAAAATCTGTATAGCCCAATAAAGCAGTAGCCGATATTCTTAGTCTTGTATTTTCTGTCTGATTTCCGGCTATATCAAGTGCTCTGATTACAAAATTATCCAGAGCCGAAATTTCAGAACCAGAAGCATTATTCCCCAAAATTGCATACAATAAACCTTTCTGAGATACACCAAATTCCTGAGCTCTTCCACTGATCCCTTCGGCTAATCCAAGCATTGTAGCGATCCTCCATTCCGTATCACCATTGGATGCCAAAACCTCCTTTAAAAGCACGCGGCAGTCTTCAGTTGTACCGCCGTTTCCGAACAATCGGCCGAGTTCCTTCATTACCGAGGCAAAAGCTAGCGGTTCTGCATTTTTCTGATCCCTGAAAGCTGCTAAAAATTGGGGCATACGCTTTTCGATTCCACTGAGTATGGCAGCACGAAACCACTTGTTGGCTCCATCTCTTGCAGCTAATTTTGCCAATGCCTGCACAACCTCCGGGCCTTCCATTGATCCCAATACTAGGGCGCTGTTATAACGTACCCTAATTGCCTCGTCATTTGAGGTAGAAACAATCGATTGGATCAGTTCAGGGTTTTTTTGAAACATATTGCCAGCCAATAGGACTGCTTGTTCGCGCACTCCGGCTTCCTTATCTGCTAAAACCTTTTTTAAGGTAGGCAAATCAAGGGATCCCATTGAGTTTAGCAACCAAACGGCACGGGCACGACTCTCAGGAAAAACTGATTCAAGAGCAATCTTCTTTAATTGAGGAACTGAAGTCTTATCCTTGCGCTCCAGCAATAATCTGTGAGCAGTATTTCGTTCCCATTCTTCTCCCGAGGACAAAGATTTTGCCAAAACAGCTGTTCTTGAAGTAGAACTCAATCCAGTTCGGGCATCATATTTTTTTTGAACAAAATCCTCCCGAACGATGCGGTAAATTCTTCCATCTGTTTTCCCGCTTTCCCAATCCAAACCTGGCCTGGCTTCCTCAGGAATATAAGCAGGATGATCTATCACCTTGCGATGCATATCTGCTAAGTATAGTCCTCCGTCAGGGCCATGCTGTAAAGATACCGGGCGAAACCATTCATCTGTTGATGAGAGGAATTCTCTACCTTCATATGGTGTTTTGGATTTGAAAGATACTCCATCAGGCTGAACGATCTGTCTTTGGATCAGATTCTGGGCTGATTCACAGATAAAAATATTACCCTTATGAGCAGGTGTAAGGCCACTTCCATTGAAAACCATTAAACCACTTGCCGCAGTAAAGGTACCCGCATGC
>JBDNGV010000298.1:0-6368 GCA_041689125.1 Daejeonella sp. | reverse complement strand
CAAGATTTGATAATTTAGTGATTAGTTACTAACCAACTAACCAACCAACCAACTAACAACTAATGATAAGTATCAATTACTATTCTTTAAAATTTATTCCTTTCTTAAATAAAATACTGTTTTATTTGGATAATGAAAAGAATTCTAGTAACTGGAAGCAATGGTCTATTGGGGCAGAAATTAACTGACCTTTGTCTCTCTGATCCTGAATTGGAGTTAATCGCTAGCTCAAAGGGTCCAAACCGTCATCCGGTCAAGAAGGGTTATATCTATGAGAACATGGATATACTTGATCCACAGCAAATTGAAAAGGCAGTTGAAAAATATCGTCCTGATGCAATAATAAATACCGCAGCTATGACCAATGTGGATGCATGCGAAAATGACAAAGAAAATTGTTATGCACTCAATGTTGAGTCTGTTAAAAGCTTGATCGGGCTTTGTGAGCAACATGATATACAATTAATACACCTTTCGACCGATTTTATATTCGACGGAGAAAACGGTCCATATTCTGAAGATGATCTACCTAATCCACTGAGTTATTATGGGCAAACTAAACTCGAAGCAGAGCAGCTTCTTCAGAAATCATCTTGCAGGTGGGTTATTTTACGCACTATCATTGTTTATGGTATCGTAAATGACATGAGCCGGACCAACATCATTCTATGGGCAAAAGGAGCACTCGAAAAAGGAAGTCCGATTAATGTAGTGGAAGATCAATGGCGTATGCCAACACTTGCCGAAGATCTGGGAGAATGTTGCTTGCTTGCGGCAAAGAAAAATACTGTAGGGGTTTTTAATGCTTCAGGAAAGGACATGATGAGTATATTAGAACTGGTGAAGAAAGTAGCAGAATACTGGAAATTGGATGAGTCGCTTATTCAACCAATTTCTTCAGGCAGTTTAAATCAGACTGCCAGACGTCCTAAAAGAACAGGTTTTATTCTGGATAAGGCTAGAAATGTGCTGGGCTATAATCCCCGTTCATTTGAAGAAGGACTTGCATTTGTGGATGCCCAGTTAAAAGCTGCCTCTGATTCTAAATAGTCAGGAATGCCTCCGGAATGTCCCTAAATTGTCATGAAATTCCATAGAATATTCCGGAATTATTTATAATATTACCTTTAAACAAAATATAAATAAATTAAAAAATATGGCACTATCAAAAGGTCAAAAAGCACCTGATTTCAAATTGTACAGTTCAGAACTTAAGGAAATTTCATTAAGTGATTTTAAAGGTAAAAAAGTGGTGATTCATTTCTTTCCAATGGCATTTACAGGAGTTTGTACTACTCAGTTATGTACTATGCGTGATACCTTCGGCTACTATGATGGGCTAGGAGCTGAGGTTTTGGCAATTTCAGTTGATTCACCGTTTACACTGGCAAAATTTAAAGAATTAAATAATTATCAGTTTCCACTTTTGTCGGATTTTAACAAAGAGGTGTCAAAAGCATATGGAGCTTATTATGACGAATTTGTATTCAATCTTAAAGGAGTTGCAAAAAGAGCGGCATTTGTTCTGGATGAAGATCATCACATCGTTTTTGCCCAGGTGCTGGAATCTGCGGGCGATCTGCCTGATTTTGATGCTATCCGTGAAGCACTTAAGTAATAAACGGGAAGGCTCGGAAGAAATTTTGAGCCCTAATTTTTAACCGACAGGCTTTTTTTTTAAAAAACTATGTTAGTTTAAAAAGAAACCATATTTTTGCAGTCCGTTAAAAAAAGCACCTGTAGCTTAATTGGATAGAGCACCTGACTACGGATCAGGAGGTTAGGGGTTCGACTCCCTTCAGGTGCACAACGCACATATCAAAAGCCTTTTCGACCTATTAACGAAAAGGCTTTTAATATTTTATTAGGTATTTCTGTTTCAAATGAATTAATTTGTCTCACAGAAAATAATTTTACATTCGAATGCTGAACTTAGTATTGTTTGGCCCTCCGGGAGCTGGTAAAGGAACACAATCAGAAAAATTAATTGAAAAGTTTCAATTAGTTCACTTATCTACAGGTGACATTCTGAGATCCGAAATTTCCAATGGGACTGAATTAGGTCTTGAGGCCAAAAAGCTGATGGATCAAGGTGTTTTAGTTCCAGATGAAGTTGTTATTGGAATGATCAGCAATAAGTTGGATTCAAATAAAGATGCCGGAGGTTTTATTTTTGACGGATTTCCGCGCACTGTAGCACAGGCTGTAGCACTCGACAGTTTATTATTAACAAAGTCTTCAGTGATTTCCGGAATGGTTGCATTGGTCGTAGAACCTGAAGAACTTGAAAAACGTTTACTATTAAGAGGTAAAGATTCGGGTCGTCCTGATGATGCTAATCCTGAGATTATCCGTAAACGTATTGTAGAATATATTTCCAAAACTGCCACGGTAGCAAATTACTATGAAGAGCAGAATAAACTGACCAGCATCAACGGAATTGGAACAATTGATCAGATCTTTGAATCGATCTGTGCAGTGGTTGATACCTATTAATTGCCTTTAAGGTCAGTTATTACATCTTTTTGAGATCAATAAATTTTCTGCCCGAATTTTGTTCTCTGTAAATTAAAATTATGTCTCAGAGCTCAAATTTTGTTGATTACGTAAAAATATGCTGTCGTTCAGGACATGGAGGAGCGGGTTCATCCCATTTGCACCGTGATATACTGACTTCTAAAGGTGGACCCGATGGCGGAGACGGCGGGCGTGGCGGGCATATTATACTCAAAGGAAGTAGCCAACTTTGGACATTGCTGCATCTTAAATACAGAAAACATATCATTGCTGAGAATGGTTTTCCAGGTTCTAGTGGACAGAAATCAGGCCGTACAGGTAATGATGAGATTCTAGAAGTCCCTTTGGGAACTATTGCAAGAAATTCCGAAACAGGTGAAATTCTTTTTGAGATCACCAAGGATGGAGAAATAAAGATTTTAACTCCCGGAGGGCGTGGTGGTTTAGGAAATTGGCATTTCAAAACTTCAACTAAACAAACTCCTCGTTTTTCTCAACCCGGTGAATCGGGCAAGGAAGAATGGATGGTACTCGAACTTAAGATACTTGCAGATGTAGGTCTGGTGGGTTTTCCAAATGCAGGAAAATCAACCTTACTATCTGTTGTTTCAGCTGCAAAACCTGAAATTGCGGATTATGCTTTCACTACCCTTGTTCCTAATTTGGGTATTGTTTCTTACCGTGATAATAGATCTTTTATTATGGCAGATATCCCGGGAATCATTGAGGGCGCTTCTAAAGGAAAAGGACTTGGTATTCGTTTCCTAAGGCATATTGAACGGAATTCTGTTCTTTTATTTTTAGTCCCTGCTGATACGGCAAGAACCATAAAACAGGAATATGAAATCCTATTAAATGAACTGGAAGATTATAACCCTGAACTCATGCAAAAACCGCGCATTCTAGCTGTAAGTAAATCAGATCTGCTTGACGACGAGCTGATGAGCGAGATAAAGCTGGATTTGCCTGTCATTCCTCATATTTTCATTTCTTCAGTTGCCCAAAAGGGATTGCTTGAGTTGAAAGATATGCTTTGGAAGGTTATTAATTCATTTGAATAACTTTAAATTATTATCGAGTGTATATATGAAAATTGCAATTAACGGATTTGGTCGTATCGGCAGGATTACCTTAAGAGCCCTGCTTCAAAGACCAGGACTTGAAATTGTTGCGGTAAATGATCTGTCTGATACAAAAACTCTGGCTCATCTATTTAAATACGATTCCGTACATAGAGGATTTAATGGGGAAGTATCTGTTAAAAATGATCATTTGCTAATAAATAACCAAAAAATAAGAGTTTTTGCTGAAAAGGATCCATCTAAACTTCCATGGAAAGATATGGATATCGATTTGGTTATTGAGTCTACAGGGAAATTTACCAATAAGGAGGGAGCCAGTTTACATTTGCAAGCAGGAGCACGGCAAGTCATTATTTCTGCTCCATCAGCCAACAGAGAAATCCCTACGGTAGTATTGGGAGTGAACGACCATCTGGTTGATCTTCATGCCCCAATCCTTTCCAATGCATCCTGCACGACCAATAATGTTGCACCTATGGTTAAAGTACTTGATGATAATTGGGGTATTGTGGATGGTTATATTACCACTGTCCACTCCATGACAGGCGACCAAAATCTTCATGATGCTCCGCACAAAGATCTAAGAAGGGCAAGAGCTGCTTCAGCATCCATTATTCCAACCACGACTGGTGCGGCCAAAGCAATCACGACTATATTTCCGCACCTTGAGGGGAAATTGGGTGGAGCCGGCATTCGTGTTCCGGTATTGAATGGCTCTTTGACTGATTTTACCTGTATTCTTAAAAAGAAGGTGGGCACCAAAGAGATTAATGAGGCTTTTTTAATAGCTTCCCAAGGATATTTAAAAGGAATTCTTGAATATACTTCAGATCCGATTGTGTCGGTTGATATTCTGGATAATCCACATTCCTGCATTTTCGACTCTGAACTGAGCTCCGTTGTAGGTGAACTAGTCAAAGTAGTTGGCTGGTATGATAATGAGTCAGGTTATTCAAACCGTTTGGCGGATCTAGTGATCAAAATTGCGGTTATTAGAAAATAATATCTCCCTGATATGATTAAATTTATCAACACAGAAGATACATTGGCCCTTCGAAGCCTTGTTTTAAGAGAGGGTATTGTTCTTGAACTGTGCCGTTTTGAAGGTGATGACGACGTAAACTCCTTCCACATGGGCTATTATAGGGATGAAGAACTCATCTGCATTGGAAGTTTTCATAAGCAGGCAAAGGAAGGTTACATGGGTGAAGGATATCAGTTGAGGGGCATGGCTACCCATTTTGATTATCAGGGAAAAGGAATCGGCAACCAACTACTCAATTTTGCGATTATTTACCTCCGGGGGCAAAAAATAAATTATATCTGGTGTAATGCGAGAATAAATGCCTGCGGATTTTATCTGGGCATGGGGTTTGAGATAATCTCTGATGAATTCGAAATAAATAGTGTTGGGCCCCACAGGGAAATGTACCTGAAGATCCAATAAACATTAAAAGCCTAATAAATGATTATATGAATACGATAGATTTTTTAAATTTTTCTGGTAAGAAAGCACTCATACGTGTAGATTTTAATGTACCCTTAGATGATAAGTTTAACATTACAGATGATAATCGCATGGTTGGGGCAATTCCAACAATCGAAAAGATATTAAATGATGGAGGTTCGGTTATTCTGATGTCGCATTTGGGCAGACCAAAGGATGGACCTGAAGAAAAGTATTCTCTTAGGCATCTGGTTAGGCATCTTGCTATTTTATTGAATAGAGATATTAAGTTTGCTGATAATAGTATCGGCGAGACTGCTGTTTCGAAAGCAAAGGAATTAAAACCAGGTGAGGTATTATTACTTGAAAACCTTCGTTTTTATAAGGAGGAAGAAAAAGGTGATGAGGCCTTTGCAGCAAAGCTGGCTGCATTGGCTGATGTATATGTAAATGATGCTTTTGGTACAGCACATCGGGCCCATGCCTCCACTGCGGTCATTGCTAAATTCTTCCCTAGCGCTAAATATTTCGGTTACCTGATGGCAGGAGAATTGGCTAATGCAGAGAAAATATTGAACCATGCTGAAAGGCCGTTTACTGCAATTATGGGTGGTGCAAAAGTATCTGATAAAATCTTACTGATTGAAAAACTACTTGAAAAGGTTGATAACTTGATCATTGGTGGTGGAATGGCTTATACTTTTGCTAAAGCACAGGGAGGTGAAATTGGCAATTCATTGGTTGAAGAGGATAAATTGAGCCTTGCTCTTGAATTGCTTAAGAAGGCGAAAGCGAAAAATGTTAATTTACTACTTCCAATAGATTCTGTGGCTGCCGATGCATTTGCTCCAGATGCCAATATTGCAATTGCTCAAAATGAAGCCATTCCAGCAGGCTGGATGGGACTTGATATCGGACCTGAGTCGATTAAAAGTTTCAGCGAACTTGTTAAGACTTCAAAAACTATCTTATGGAACGGCCCGATGGGCGTTTTTGAGATGAAGAAATTTGAAACCGGAACCAAAGCAGTTGCTGAAGCAGTAGTAGAGGCAACAAAAACGGGTGCATTTTCATTGATTGGTGGTGGAGACTCTGCCGCTGCAGTGGCTAAATTCGGTTTCGAAGAAGAAGTAAGCTACGTTTCTACCGGAGGTGGAGCGCTGCTAGAATACATGGAAGGGAAGGAATTGCCAGGAGTGAAGGCGATTTCAGGCTCTTCCGGATCAAGTCCGGAATGACAGATAACAAGTAATAGGGAAATTTAATCTTTCTGGCCTTGAGCCTTTGTCATTCCGGCCTTGAGCCTTTGTCATTCCGGCCTT
>JBDNGV010000297.1:0-9331 GCA_041689125.1 Daejeonella sp. | reverse complement strand
GTTACGTAATCTGAAACCGGCCTTTCTTCTCTAATAATCCGCTCAACCACAACTATTTCCTTAGCTGTGGCATTTGAATAGTAAACGTCATCTTCAGGAACTGTATTTTGAGCAGTTTTGGGGGTAATGCAAGAGGTAATACCTATTGTAAGACCTATAATAGCATGTATTGCTGAGAAATAAATAATTTTCTTTAACATGGCCATATTATTTTAATTGTTAACGCTTTGTATATAGACGAAATTATATCCCTTTCGGTTGCATCTCAAATTATTATAATACATCGTCTAGTTTTATAACTTTGCCTAAAGTTTAAATTATATAAATATACGTAATTTTTTGACAGGTAAATAAGATGAGTAAGGGTTTAACCAGTAGAGAAGAGGATTATTCACAATGGTATAATGAGTTAGTTGGGAAGGCAGATATGGCCGAACATTCTGCAGTGCGGGGTTGTATGGTCATAAAACCCTATGGCTATGCAATTTGGGAAAATATGCAGGCTGCTCTCGATAAAATGTTTAAGGAAACCGGTCACAGCAATGCGTATTTTCCGTTGTTCATCCCAAAGTCATTTTTTTCAAAGGAGGCATCTCATGTTGAAGGTTTCGCCACTGAGTGTGCAGTTGTTACTCATTACAGGTTAAAAAATGATGGTAATGGGAATATTATTGTTGATGAAGATGCTAAGCTGGAAGAAGAGCTGATTGTCAGACCAACCTCTGAAACTATTATATGGAATACTTATAGGGGATGGATTCAATCCTACCGGGATTTACCTATCCTTGTAAATCAATGGGCTAACGTTGTTCGTTGGGAAATGCGAACAAGACTTTTTCTCCGTACTGCTGAATTTCTTTGGCAGGAAGGACATACAGCACATGCTACCTCACAAGAAGCTATTGAAGAAACAGAACGTATGCTGGATGTTTATGCAGATTTTGCTGAGAACTGGATGGCAGTTCCTGTCATCAAAGGTAAGAAAACAGAAAATGAACGTTTCGCAGGAGCATTAGATACCTATTGCATTGAAGCCTTAATGCAAGATGGAAAAGCTCTACAGGCAGGAACATCGCATTTTTTAGGTCAAAATTTCGCCAAGGCTTTTGATGTGAAATTTACCAGCAAAGAAGGAAAACTTGATTATGTATGGGCAACTTCCTGGGGAGTTTCAACCCGGCTTATAGGTGCTTTGATTATGGCGCATTCAGATGATTCAGGATTGGTATTGCCTCCAAAACTGGCACCTATTCAGGTAGTTATCGTTCCAATCTATCGCTCCGATGAAGAGCTTGAAAAAATATCTGAACTTGCAAAAACACTTTCAAAAGAACTTAAACAAAAAAACATTTCGGTTAAATACGATGATCGTGATACCCTTCGTCCGGGGTTTAAATTTGCAGAATACGAAATGAAAGGTGTTCCGGTGCGTTTGGCAATTGGAGGTCGTGATCTTGAAAATGGAACAATAGAGATCGCCAGAAGAGATACCAGGGAAAAACTAACGACATCCAGAGAAGGTATTGTTGATTATATAGAAAACTTATTGGTAGAAATACAACAGAATATTTACAATAAAGCACTTAATTTCCGAGAGGAAAATACCCGTGAGGCAAATTCATATGAGGAATTTAAAGAACTTTTGGACACTAAGGCGGGATTTATTTTAGCACATTGGGATGGCACCTCTGAGACTGAAAAACGGATAAAAGACGAAACTAAGGCAACAATACGTTGTATTCCTTTGAATAATAAACTTGAAAACGGAACCTGCATACTTAGCGGAAAACCTTCAACACAAAGAGTGTTATTTGCCAGAGCGTATTAAAATTAATAAAATGGAAGAAGTTGAATCTTATAATCATATTTTAGAGCTTCTACAGAATAAAGCTTCAGTAAAGCAACAAATATTCAAAACTACTTCCTCTGTTTTTAATCAGTTTAAAGTCGTGCTTCAGGAGATTTGCCTTGATATGCAGACCGATTTTTCTAAAAAAGATCAAAATGTTGAAATTAGCTACTCAGACAGAGGTGATTTTGAGGCACAATTAAAGTTTTCGGGTGATGTACTTGTTTTATCCATGCACAGTAATGTGTTCAGCTTCCCCTCGGAAAATGAAATTAATAAACTAAAATATGTACAGGATGATCCTTTAAGGAAATATTGCGGGATCATTCATATTCATAATTTTCTGGCGGACTCATTAAAGTTTAACCGAAGTTCAGATATTGGTTATCTCCTAGGAAGGATTTTCATTAACAAGGAAGAACATTTTTTTGTAGACGGGCAAAGCCAACTGGGTTTTCTTTTCAACTCATTCTGGAAGGGCAAACTTAAAAAGGAGCAGATTAGGAAGATACTCGAACTTGCAATTATTTATTGTATGGATTTCGACCTTCTTACTCCGCCTTTTGAAACTGTTAGACAAATAACACTGGAGGAAAAACAATTCATGGGTTCAAATTCAGGATATCCAACCGGCAAGCGTATGGGCTACAAGTTTAAACAAGAACTTGATGCTCATTTTATTCCAGTCAGTAAGAGGAAATAATCCAGGTTTAACTCAATATTAAGAATTTTACCAATAGCTTAGCAATACGCATCAATTTTAATAATATCTCTATGAAATTCGGAACCAAAGCAATACATGCAGGTCAGGAACCAGATCCAAGTACCGGCGCAATAATGACTCCTATCTACCAGACTTCAACCTATTGGCAGAAATCGCCAGGTGATAACAAAGGATTTGAATACTCAAGGGGCACAAATCCAACCCGTAAAGCATTGGAATCCTGCCTAGCAGCACTCGAGAATGCAAAACACGGACTTGCATTTTCCAGTGGGATGGGAGCTACAGATGCCGTTATAAAACTTTTAAGTCCGGGAGATGAAGTAATTACCGGTGATGATCTCTATGGCGGTTCCTACCGCATATTCACGAAGATATTTTCTAATTATGGCATTAAATTTCATTTCATAAATATGAATGATGCTCAGAATGTTAAACAATATGTAAATCAGAATACCAAACTGATCTGGATCGAAACACCCACCAATCCAACCATGCAGATTGTTGATATAGAGGCTGTTTCTGCAATTGCAAAGGCAAATAAAATATTACTGGCGGTCGACAATACATTTGCTTCTCCTTATCTTCAAAATCCGATTGACTTGGGTGCCGATATTGTCATGCATTCCGTCACCAAATACCTTGGTGGTCATTCTGATGTTATAATGGGTGCATTAATGCTGAATGATGATGAGCTATATAAGCGCCTTTGGTTTATCTACAATGCCTGTGGTGCAACACCTGGCCCGATGGATAGTTTTCTGGTTTTAAGGGGTCTAAAAACTCTGCATCTTCGTATGAAAGCTCATTGTGAAAATGGTCGACAGATTGCAGAATACTTAAAAAGCCATCCTAAAGTAGATAAAATATACTGGCCAGGATTTACCGATCATCCAAATCATCATGTTGCAAAAAAGCAAATGCGTGATTTTGGTGGAATGATTTCTATAACTCTCAAAGGGGCTGATTTGAAGGAGACATTCAGAGTAGCTTCCTCTTTTAAAGTATTTTCACTTGCAGAATCCCTAGGCGGTGTTGAATCCCTGATTAATCACCCGGTTTCAATGACACATGGATCTATTCCCAAGGCAGAACGTGATAAAGTTGGAGTAACAGATAATCTTTTACGTTTAAGTGTGGGAGTGGAGGATATAGAGGATCTGCTTGATGATTTGAAACAAGCACTTTCTTGACAGGAAGAATAAAAATGGCAGATTACACGGCTTCATTTAATAATTTTTACGATCTAAAAGAATTTCTGGAACTCAAATTCGATCAGTATAATCGACCGGGTTTTATAGAAAATGACCCAATCTGTATCCCTCATTTGTTTACAAAAAAACAGGACATCGAGATTATGGGTTTTTGGGCATCCATTCTAGCCTGGGGACAGCGGAAAACAATAATTAATAAGTGTAAAGAACTTGTTAAGATTATGGATGGTGCACCTTATGATTTTATTTTAAATCATCAAGAAAATGATCTGAAACGTTTTGTCAACTTTAAACATCGAACTTTTAATGAAACGGATACCTTGTATTTTGTTGAATTTTTCAAACAGCACTATTTAAAGTCTGACACATTGGAAACAGCCTTTTGCATTGAAAGACCGGATATTTTTCGTCAACAATTTTTTGAAGAAGGAAAACAATCTAAGGAGTATATTGAAACTGCTTCTGCACCATTTCAACAGGGCGAAGCAAGAATTTTAAAACAAGAATCCGTCATAGAAAATACCCTTAATTCATTCAGAGCGAATTTTTTCTCTTTGCCTGACTTTCCGGCTCGTACAAAAAAGCATATCAGTTCCCCTTCACAAAAATCAACATGTAAACGACTGAATATGTTTCTGCGCTGGATGGTTCGAAAGGATGATCGCGGTGTCGATTTTGGTATCTGGAACAGTATAAAGCCTTCAGATCTGATTTGTCCGACAGATCTTCATGTTGAACGTGTTGCCAGAAAGTTAAAACTAATCAGCCGTAAGCAGGTAGATTGGCGCACTGCAAGTGAACTTACCGAAAACCTTCGCAAATTTGATCCGCTTGATCCAGTTAAATATGATTTTGCTTTATTTGGTTTGGGTATTGAAGAACATTTTCAAACTCGGATTATCTGATTTTTTAAATTTTATTTAACCCAAATCGGGCTTTACAATTCTGTTTCTTCCTTCTTTTTCCTGACCATTAATTTGGGAAACTTGAGCGGTTTTTTTACTATGACTTCATCACCAAGTAGAATTCCCCAAGGCTTAAACATTTCAGAGCGGTCAAAAATTACTTTCAAAATAGCGATCATCGGAAGAGCGAGGAACATGCCTGTAAAACCTGCAAGGCTTCCTGAAACAAATACTCCAATTATTGCAGCAAATGCATTTATTCTGACTTTTGAACCCACAATTCTGGGCATTAATATGTTATTGTCAAGAAACTGAACCGCTGCAATCACTCCCAGAACAATAAATACAGGTAGTATTTCCGGTGAACTGGTAAGTGTAAGTAGTACGCCTATAATATTTCCTATTAGTGCACCAATGTAAGGTATAAGGTTTAATATGGCAAAGATCACACCTATTAACAGCGCATGCTTTATGCCAAAAAGTAATAATAGTCCACCTAAAAGAATAATGATATAACTGATCTGGATCATAAGACCAATCAGGTAACTCTTGATTATCCCTTCGGTTTGTTTCATTATTTCCTCAACTTTTTTATGATCTGAATTTGCAAACCATACAAATACAAAGCGTATGAGCAAATTTTTATAAGAAAGGAATAAGTAGATGTAAATAGGTACAAGTCCAATGTAAATTAAAATATTGGTGATTGAGTTTGCAGCACCACCAAGGATATTTCCGGCATTGGCAAGAACTTTATTACTTTGTTCATTTATAAATTTTAGCTGTTCAGAAGTTGAAAAATTAGTTTTTTGGTTAATCCATTCACTCAAATGACCCAAATGCATTGAAATGTTTTTTCGGATTTTTGGAAATTCAGCCATCAGGGTATTCACTTGTCCGGTGAAGAACCAGATTACAAGAGAAATTAAAAAAGCACCAAGTAGTATGGGTAGAAGGATTGCAAAAAATTCAGGTACTTTTTTTGAACGTAGAAATCTGTAAATCGGAAGCAGGACTATACTAAGAAAAAATGCAAGAATTATAGGCATAATGATCTGCTGGCCATAAGCCATTATGATACCCAAAAGGCAAATACCCATTAATTCTATTGATCGTTTAACGGTAAGTGGTAGTTCCTTCATAGATATATTCTTTTAGTTTTCATTGCAATTTTAAGGCCATTAAAGCCATTATTTATCAATTATTCTTAAAATCGTCTATTTTAATTTTTTCCACAATTGAAATTACAACCCATATTTTGATAGTCAACAGTTTATAACCTATGTTTATTTCTAAAGATAATTAATAAGCCTAAAATTAGAACAACATCAAATAAATTCATTTGGATTTGTTCAACCTTATGCTAAATTTGCAATGCAATTGGTTTCCGAAATCATTTTCGGAATTAAAAGGGAACCGGGTTAGAATCCTGGACAGTCCCGCTGCTGTGTTCTCCATAACGGTATCCAAAATAATGTCACTTTTCGCCTCACGCGGATGGGAAGGCAGGATAAACCGGGAGTAAGTCAGAAGACCTGCCTCTGCAATATAATTCATAGCTTTCGGGGATTGAAGCTTGGAGAAGGACTATTCGCAAGAATGGCTCTGTTTCTGGTATTCCTTCATTATCTGTTTGCTGTGGGTCAAAAACTCACAACAAAATGAAAACAAAAAAACTTTACGTTGGAGTAAGTCTGGGACTTGCACAACTGGTATTGCTAAACAGCAATACACTGGCACAGGAAAGACCTGCGTCAAATCTCGATGAAGTGGTGGTAATCGCCAGCAGATCGCCCAAAAAATTGTCGGAAATTGGTAAAGTGGTTCGGGTAATCACTGCCGAAACTATTTCTAAAAGCCAGGGCAGAACTTTGCCCGAATTGTTAAATAATGTGGCAGGCTTAACAATAGGAGGGAATGGAGGGAATCCAGCAGATATTAAGGCTGTTTACCTTCGTGGGGCAAGTGCTGCCAATACCCTAATACTAATTGATGGTATTCCCGTCAATGATGCATCAGAAATATCCGGAGAATACAATATTTCAGCCATTGGGATTGAAAATATTGAACGCATCGAAATTTTAAAGGGAGGGAATTCTACTTTATATGGCTCTGACGCAGTGGCGGGCGTTATAAATATTATCATGAGAAAAGGCAGCGGAAAATTAGCATCAAATCTACTTACTACCGGAGGAAGTTTTGGAACTTATAAACAGGTTTTGGGTTTGAGCGGACAAATCGAAAACACTTCGATTTCATTCAATGCTTCTAATCTGGATTCAGAGAATTTCTCGTCAGCAATACCTGCAAATGGTGAACCTGGCTTTGACAAGGATGGTTTCCATCAGAAATCTATGATGTTTAACTTGGGTCAACAAGTCAATAAAAAGTTTCTACTCAGAGGAAATTTTCAGGCTAACAATAATGCCGCCGATTTGGATAATGGTGCATTTAATGATGCTAAGGACTATACTTATAGCAAATCTTCATTTCTGGCAGGAATTGGTGGAAAGCTAGATATGAATAAAGCTGTTCTCAATTTCAATCTAAGCCAGAATAACCTGAAAAATAAATATAACAATCAGGGTTCTATTACCAATAATTCAGGGAATATTACTCATTTGGAAAGTAATCTTAATTATGTTTTTAATGATTTTATTGATATAGCAAGTGGTATTTCTTACAGAAATCTCAGTACAGATCAAAAAAATCCATTCAGTTCAAGGTTATTTGCGGATAATAATATTAAAAGTCTCTTTACCTCACTTTTTGTTAAGTCTACAAAGGGCTTTCAGGCAGAAATTGGTGGACGATTTAATGATCACAGTGAGTATGGTAGTAATTTTACTTACACTTTAAACCCATCTTATTTAATTGCAGGTCGCTATAAACTGTACGCCAACCTTTCATCTGCTTATAGGGTGCCTTCTCTTTATCAATTGTTCTCAGAATACGGAAATTTGGCGCTCAGTCCCGAAACATCCCGCACTTATGAAGCAGGCTTTGATTTGAATTTTACACAGCAATTCAATTTCTCGTTTTCTTATTTTAAGAGGGATATTGAAAATGTAATTGATTTCGGGCAGGTTTCTACTGGTAAATTTGGCTATATCAATCAAAACATGCAGAATGATAAAGGCTACGAAGTTGAACTAAGCTACAAGCCTAGTAGTTTACTGAATCTGAATGCCTTTTATGCCTATGTTGATGGTGAGATTACTACTCCAGTAAGTACTTCATTTAATCTATTCAGAAGACCAAAGAATTCAATCGGATTAAATGCAGGCCTTGAATTAAGTAAAGCGGTTAGTTTCAATTTGATTTATAAGTTTACTGGCGACCGCAGAGATAGATATTTTGATGGAAAGACTTTTAAAACTGTAGAAGCAGATCTAGGTTCATTTAATTTACTTGATGTTTATGCTCAATACAAGGCTTCTGCCCGGCTTACCTTGTTTACAGATATTAAGAATATTCTGGGTGAGAAATATGTAGAATTCGCCGGATATCAAACTAAAGGAACCAATTTTAATGCTGGTTTAAGGTTGGATATCCGATAAATAGCTAAACCATATATTAAATAGCGATGGATGCAAATTCATCGCTATTTTTGTATTAATACAGAATATTCATGAAAAAGGCAGTTTTGTTTTGGAGTGCTGGGAAAGATTCGGCAATGGCTCTGTATAAAGTTCAACAAGTCCCTACGATTGAAATAGTTGCAATTATAACTACAATGAATGAGAAATATCAGCGTATCTCCATGCATGGTATTTCTGAAACAATACTCGACAGGCAAGTTGGACAGTTGGGAATTCCTTTAATTAAAATGTGGGTTCCAAATGAAGCTGATAATAATCTTTATGAAGAAAAATTCCTGAATGTATGCCAGCAATTAAAGGGAAAAGGAATTGATACTGTTATTTTTGGAGATATATTTTTAGATGATCTGCGTTTGTATCGCGAGAATTTGTTAAGTCAGATTGGTTTAAAGGCCTACTTTCCGTTATGGAAGATCTCTACTAAGCAACTTTTAAATGAATTTATTGAACTCGGTTTTCAGGCAATCACTTGTTGTATCAGTTTAAAATCATTAGATAATGCGTGGATTGGAAAGCAGATTGATTACCAATTCCTGAGGCAACTTCCTACAGTAGTTGATCCTTGCGGAGAAAATGGTGAATTTCATACTTTTTGCTATGCCGGTCCAATATTTAATGAAGCAATACCTTACCAAATGGGAGAGCTTGTGTATAAACCATTCATTATTAAAAGTAAAGAGAAGGACTTGGGTAATGGCTTTTTATTTTTGGATATCCTTTGATGAAACGAAAATGAAAAAAGTAGTTGTTTTAACAGGAGCAGGAATATCTGCTGACAGTGGTTTGCAGACTTTCAGGGATGCCGGAGGATTGTGGGAAGGATACAGTGTATATGATGTGGCTACTCCTGAAGCATGGCATCGAAACCCGGATATGGTACAACAGTTTTATAATGAGCGGCGTAAATCAGTAATTGAATCGAGGCCAAATGCCGCTCATTATGCTTTGGTTAAACTCGAAGAAAAGTATGAGGTAACAATTATTACTCAAAATATAGATGATCTTCACGAACGTGCGAAGTCCGCAAATGTACTCCATCT
>JBDNGV010000296.1:0-7171 GCA_041689125.1 Daejeonella sp. | reverse complement strand
GCTTAAATAAGGCTTAAGATTATATTTGCCCAAATTCTAAGAAACTGCAGTTTAGAAATTTAAACCATTATATACTACGGGTTTCTAAATGCTTTTAATAGCCATATGCCCGAATCGAATAAATTATGAGAATACTTTTCCTTACCCTTTGTTTAGCTTTATACTCTTTTTTAAGTTATTCACAGAATTATCAGGTTAAAGGAAGTGTATTGGATACAGCTGGTGTGCCCTTAACTGGCACTCTGATCAAACTAAAAAATGGGAAAGACAGTATCCAGACTGCAGCAGACATAGATGGAAATTTCAATTTGGCAAATGTAAAATGGGCTAATTTCACACTGTCTGCTGCCTTTATCGGGTTTGAAACATTCCTGAAAAATTATAAAATTACCGATGGGAATTCACTAATTATACCACCAATAAAATTAAAAACATCCTCAAATATGTTAAATGAGGTGGTAATAACAGCAGTTACTGCAATTAAAATCAGCGAAGACACAGTTACATTCCATGCCTCATCTTTCCCGGTAAGACAAGGAGATGCAGTAGATGAGATTCTTAGAAAACTACCTGGTGTTAAAGTTGATGCTGATGGGAATGTGACCACCCAAGGCGAACCAATTACCAAAATCAGAATAAACGGTAAGGATTTCTTTGGGACTGATGTTGCCACTGCCATAAAAAACCTTCCTGCAGATATCATTAAGAATTTGCAAATCATTGATGATTATGGTGACCATGCAAACTTAACCGGAATTAAGACTGGACAAGCCGAGAAAGTATTAAACTTAACAATTCAGGAGGATAAAAAAAGAGGGTATTCTGCAAGGATTTATGGTGGACTGGGAAGTGAAGACAGGTATAATACTAGTCTGAGAGGCAATACTTTTAAAGGTGAACGTCAGCTTTCGTTTGATGGAACACTGAATAATATCAATATGAGAGGTGGAAATTCCAACGGAATCACCAGTACCAATTCCGCCAGCATGAACTATCGAAATGATTGGAGTAAAAAAGTTTCTGCAGATGCAGGATATAGCTTTAATAACCGTAAAAATGAAACATTTAGTAAAACCTTTTCACAGAATTTTCTCGAAAATTTCACAAGACTTGAGAATGCTGTTTCAGACAATAATAGCGACAATTATAGCCATAATTTTTCTGGCAACCTAGTTATCAAGCCTGATACATTAAACTTTCTAAGAATATCTCCAAGGTTCTCGCTTAACTCAGACAATTCTGCCAACACAGGTGTTACTGATGTTTCTCAGCAAAGTCTTAACACTGTCAGAAATAATTTATACGGAACAAATTCAATAAATCTAAATACGGGGACAAATTTCTATTTCAATCATAAGTTTTCTAAAAAGGGAAGAAACATGAGTATGAGTGGAAACCTTAATTATTCAAACGGAGATAATGAACGAAGTGTATTGAACAATTACCTGATCAGGCGAGCCGGAGCTGACTCAACAAATATCCAGAATCAATTGATTGCCAATACAAATAATAACTATTCTCTTTGGTCGAATATAACCTTTATGGAACCGATCTGGGACAAAACCTATGTTGAATTTAACTATAGTCACAGTCGTTCAGGTACTACAACAGACCGTATTACCAATGATATCAATGGTGGAAATTCGATATTCAATGCAGATCTGAGTAATAATTATGAGTTTCAGTTCTATACTCACAGATTCGGCGCAAATTATAGGTATATCGCAGATAAATTCAATTATACTTTAGGATTAAACGCTCAACCGGCCATACTAAAGGGACAAAATCTGAGCAGGGGTATAAACACCGACAATAGAACATTTAACCTTATTCCCTCTGCAAGAATGGTTTATAATTTTTCCAAACAGCAGTCATTTAATGTAAATTACTGGGGTCGTAATAATCAGCCGGGCTTTCTTCAATTGCAACCTATCACAGACAATTCCAACCTTCAGAATACAATTACCGGAAACCCAGATCTTAAACCTGAATTCATCCATACTTTAAATGCTAGATATAATCAGTCTGACTGGAATATGGGGCATACCCTGTATGCAAACCTTTCATTCAGTCAGACACAAGATAAAATTGTAACCACAAAAGTTCAGATTCCAAATACCGTTGACCAGTTAACCAGTTATACCAATACCGATGGATTTTATTCTCTTCGGGGGGATTATTCCTATGGTAAGCCATTCGATGAACGTAAATATACACTCACTTATTCCGGTTCAGCATACCTGAATAATAATGTTGCTTTTATTGACCTGAATAAGAATATTGCCAAAAACTTCATGGTTAGACAAGAAATCGAGTTTGAGATAGATATCAAGGATGTAATTGATTTTGAACTTGAGACTTCTTACGCCATCAATAAAACTCAATATTCACAGGCAAATTTTTCGGATCGACAAACCAATAGCCTCAGCTTCCAGCTTCGGGGAAGAAATTACTTTTTCAAAGATCTCACTTTAGGTTATGATCTCAGAAAAACTATTAACTCTGGCTTTGATAACGGAATCGTAAGAAACCCAACCATCCTTCGCTTATATTCTGAATACCGTTTTCTGAAAGGAAATAACGGAACTTTACGTTTTGAAGGGAATGATTTGTTAAATGAGAATACAGGCATTTCAAGAGATGTATTTGATAATATCATTATTGACCGTCAGATCAACAGATTAGGCAGATACTTCATGCTATCTTTCATTATGAGATTAAACAAGTTTGGAGGAGGAAAATAATTGACAGTTGATAATATATTTAATAAAAGGCCTCCCAATAAAGCCCCATATAAAGTCATTCTAATTAGATTGGATTGTATATGGCAAGTGTCGGTTGTATATTCAATATAATTATAGCAAAGTAAACCATCCCATTTTTTTAAAATACATTATTGAAATAGTTACAGATTGTCCATTTGTTGTTCTTATTTTGGCAATATAAAATGTCCATCTACCAGGAACAAAAGGACTAATATTGAAAAGAATTATAATATCATGTAAGGTTGATCTTTTTCTACGTCTAATATGAAAATAAAGTAATACAATTCAAATTATGGAAAATGAAAAGATTTAGCGTTTTAGTATTAATCTCTCTAATTATAACTTATTGCCAAGCACAATCTAAAGAAAGCTCACTTACGGTAATAGGATTTGAACAAGCAATTAATATTTCCGGAGTACAGCTGCTTGATGTAAGAACAGCGGCAGAATATAATTCGGGCCATTTAAGAAAATCTTTGCAGGCCGACTGGTACAACCAACAACAATTTAAAGACCGTACCCAACATCTAGATAAATCAAAACCCTTATATGTTTATTGCCAAACTGGTATTCGAAGTGCAGCTACCGTTAAGCTTTTAAAGAAAAATGGATTTATTAATGTGCAGGATATGAAAGGCGGACTAATTGCTTGGAAGAAAACTGATAAACCAGTTGAAGGCGCAATAAAAGTTATACAGCTTACTTTAAGAGATTACAATGAACAGATCAGCTCTTCAAACACGGTATTGGTTGATTTTGGTGCTTCTTGGTGTCCTCCATGTAGAAAAATGGAGCCTATAATTACACAACTTAAAAATGGGTCTGCCAATAGATATAGCGTGGTAAACATTGATGCCGCCACACAAACCGATCTTTTAAAGCAATTGAATATTGAAGCACTTCCAGTTTTTATTGTATATAAAAATGGAAAGGAAGTTTGGCGTAAACAGGGTATTGCAACGCTGGAAGAATTAAAATCAAAACTTTTATAAAAATATCAATCATAAATTCATAAAAGGAAAATCAAAATATCACCTATAAAATTTTATTTCAGCCAATTAATCTTGATAATGCAGATGAAAGGGCAAAACCTCTATTGCGGACTGCAAAAAAACAAGGCAGTAATGTTCCCCTAATATGTACGAAAATATGGTCAACCTGCCGACGCTTTTAGAAACTTAGAATACAAGATACAACCTATTTATCAATGACGGAGGTTTACAGGACTATCTGGTAGTGCTATTTTATGCTAATTATTGTTAAACAATGCTATATCACTGTAAGGAAAAAGGGGAAAATTAGTCTATATAATAAAAATGCTTATGAAGATTCTTTTATCTGGCCTATTTGTGCTTATAGTAACAGCAGTTTTTGCCTTTATGCCTAAATCGAAAATAAAGGCTTTCATCAACACCCATAATGAAAAAGGGGAAGGAATTCAATTTATTGAAGCCGACTGGAACAAGGCTTTAGCCAATGCCAAAAAACAAAATAAACTTATTTTTTTGGATGCCTATGCTTCCTGGTGTGGCCCTTGTAAATTGTTAAAGCGAAATACTTTTCCCGACAAAACTGCCGGCGAGTATTTTAACAGTAATTTTATAAATGTTGCTATTGATATGGAAAAAGGTAATGGCCCAGCCTTGGCAGCAAAATATGGCGTAAATGCTTATCCAACTTTGATAATTACACATTCTGATGGTAAAATCATCACTTACACCCAAGGTTATATAAAGCCAAAGCAACTTATCGACTTTGGAAAACACGGAATTTCTCAATCAAAAAAATAAGAAAGTGACCAAATTATTAAGCGCATTAGGGTTATACACCTATGAAAGTTATTTAAAGCAATTCCAAGAATGGGTTGAACAAGGAAAAACAAGTTCTAAGGACGCGTCAAAGGAATTAATTGAATTTACAAAATTGAACTTTGCCAGAACTCAAAGGATTCATAAAACAATTGTGATTGACCCCTTGTTAAAAAAATCTGTAGAAAGCTTGCAAAATAATTATATGTGGATGGTAATTACAGAAGCCTGGTGTGGCGATAGCGCTCAAAACCTTCCAGTTATTGCTGAAATTGCAAAGTTGAATACTGAAAAGATTAAGCTGTATATTATATTTAGGGATCCTAATCCAGATTTAATAAATAATTACCTTACCTCTGGTTCAAGGGCAATTCCTAAATTAATTGCCATAAATGAAACATCGAGTGAAGAGGCATTTGTGTGGGGGCCGAGGCCTGCTCTGGCCCAGGAATTATTGAAAGCATGGGAGATTAACCCTGAGGGAAAAACATGGGGTGATTTTGAAAAAGAACTTCATGGCTGGTATGCAAAGGATAAGGCGGTTACATTGCAATCAGAATTTCTAACTATAATAAATCAATTAGAATAAGTCTTATGCAAAAATTTTAAAAAGGTTTGGAATTACGATGTTGCCTTTCTATTCTATTTATGTACTTAGTATTAAATTATTTGAGTAAAACATACTATTTGTCAGTGCCTGAATTTATCAACTGTCAACTGCCAACTCTCACTCATTGCTGTCCGGGTAAAATAAGGAATATACAGAATATCTGAATTTGGGCATCTCAATTGGATGTTATAGTTAAATTAGAATTAAGAGCCCCCACTTTACCTTGCCTCCCTCTATTGCCGGGAAGGCCAATTTGTTATTCACCATTTTTTATTGTTTTTTTAGGTGTTCATGCTTTCGCCGATAAATAGCGGCTCAGGTTTGAAGGCCAAAAGAAAGAAAAGCCTTTTTCAATCCCTAGGTGCCACTGCCCACAAGACCCTCGCTCACCAAAAATCAGGGATCGCTGCTTTTGGGGGACAGGGAAATATGAAAGTATTTCGGGTATGATCCCAAAATCTGATGCTCGGGAGTGCTATTTGAACGACCATGCATCTTTTTTTTGATTTGGCTGGCACTTGGTCTTGAATCGTCCTTCGGAACCGTTTATCTGTTATGAATGGTTTTGGGATAGTGCTTTTGGGGTGAAAACAGAGCATATATTACTGTTCTTGCTAGTTGCGGGGACCAGCTCTTGGGATTTGGCTTAAAAGCGCGTTTTATCCTTGCACTATCTTTCATAAATCACTGCGGTTAAGTAATCCGGAGAAGTGTGGTAGTTCCAAAGATCTCTTACAATAATGTCCACACGGCTTGGATTACACCTATAGGATAAAGTGTGGATTTACAATGCCAAAGGCATGGCTTTGCCAGAAATACCAGGAAAACGCGGCTGTTACTCACTTTTTATATATGTTTTTTATGTGTTCGTGGTCTCCCTTCGGTCGGCATTGCTTAATTTCCAGCTGAAGGGGAAAGTAAGTGCCCTCTTCCGAGGCAAGAGCGGACGAATTTTAATATTACTCAAAAATTTTGTTTTATCCCGGACACTAATGACTGTCAATTCTCAATTAAAACCCCAAATTTCGTTGCTTTCATCATCGAGAAATAATCAAAAATCCGCTTAGAAAGTTTACTAATAACACCTGAAGGGGTACTAGCTATTTTATAGTTTTCCATAATAGTAATGGCATAGGGTCTATTTGATAGATAAACAATCGCCCATTCAGTAGACACCCCTCCCATTCCTCCGGGCTTGAATGCTAATTTTACATTTCCTGGAAGTTCACTTGCAATCTTACTGTTCTCTATTGGATTCTTTTTTAGAATTGAAAGTATCTCTTCAGAAGTTACACTATCTATAAATTTCCCATCATACAATAGCTTCATAATGCGCACAGCTTCTGCAGGAGTAGAAAGATTTTCCTCATTTCTCAGAGATGCAGGCTGATCAATCATTTTGCGCTGCAGTTTGGTATTTATAAAACCAAGAGATAACATAGTATTGTTCACGCTCTTCATACCTACAAGTTCGATCAGTGTATTTGTGGCTGAATTATCACTCAGACCGATCATCAAAACACATAGGTTCCTGATACTCAAATTAACCGGATCGACCATAACATTCAGAATTCCTGATCCTGCTACCGTATTTGAAGGTAATAATGGTTTGATATCCGATAAGGCAAACTTTTTTTCATTTGCCTGCTTATAAACCTCCATAAGGATGGGTATCTTAATGGCACTAGCTTGTGTAAAAATTAGATTTTCATTGATACCTATAGATTCTCCGCTAATCAAATCGACAGCCATTAAACCGGCTAAGGATGGTGATGAATCAATAATTTTTTGAAGATCATTTTCCGTTTTTTGTTTAAGAATATCCCTTGCAGATAATTGAGCAAAGGCAGAAACTTGAATCAAACAAAAAACAATAATTAACAATGTACTTTTCATATATTTTATTTAAAACACTGGAGAATTTCTAACAATAAAAAAAACTAAAGGCATCACTTCTAATATTAATAAGCCAATGAGTTTACGCCAAT
>JBDNGV010000295.1:0-5033 GCA_041689125.1 Daejeonella sp. | reverse complement strand
AGGGGCAATTTTCTTAGGAAGCTCCCTGTCATACTCTTTAAATCCTGTTACATTTCCCATTATCCTGCTGATTGTTGTAATTCTCTTTCTAATAAAACTTTTTTGTATTCCTTTGGAAAAACCTTGATGAATGAAGAAGATTGTTGAGCCCAATCATCAAGTATGTATTTCGCTACCTGACTTTGAGTAAGCTGCACATGCTTTTTCAGAAGACTAAGAATTTCTACCTCATCTCTTGGAGATAATGGATCGAGATCAACCATCTCCGTATTGCAATTTTCAACAAAGGAATTATCAGAATCATAAACCCAAGCTATTCCTCCACTCATACCGGCAGCGAAATTTCGGCCTGTTTTGCCTAAAATCAAGGCTCTTCCTCCGGTCATATATTCACAACCATGATCGCCAACACCTTCCACGACAGCAATAGCTCCGGAGTTTCTTACAGCAAATCGCTCTCCCGCCTGACCTCTGACAAACAAATCACCGGATGTAGCTCCATAAAGTGCTACGTTGCCAATGATGATATTCTCCTGTGATAATACTTTACTTTTCTTGGAAGGATAAATAACCAATTGGGCTCCCGAGAGACCTTTACCAACATAATCATTGGCTTCTCCGCAAAGTTTAAAGGAAATACCTCTGGTACAGAATGCACCGAAGCTCTGACCTGCAGAACCTGTAAACGTATAATTTATTGTATTCTGAGGAAGTCCAGCAGACTGATACTTCTTCGTGATTTCATTGGAAAGAATAGTACCCGTAGTCCGATCTGTATTTTTAATATTAAATGAAGCAAAAACCGGTTCTTTCGATTCGATAGCCTCTCCCGCTTTTTTCAACAAATCCCAATCTAACAAATTGTCAAGGCTATGATCCTGCTTTTCACTGTTATACAAAGTCATCCCTGATGGATTATCCATTTGATATAAAATACCGGATAGATCAATGTTTTTCACTTTCCAATGATCTACATCATCACGCATTTTAAGGAACTGAACTCTACCTACCATATCGTTTATGGTTCTAAATCCCAGTTCTGCCATAATCTCACGCAACTCCTCAGCAATGAATCTGAAAAGATTCACAATGTGTTCAGGCTTTCCTGAAAACAGTTTTCTTAGCTCAGGATCCTGGGTTGCAACACCCACAGGACAGGTGTTCAAGTGACATTTACGCATCATGATACAACCACCTGCAACCAGTGCAGCCGTAGCGACACCCCATTCTTCCGCTCCCAAAAGTGTAGCAATTGCAATATCTTTTCCTGTTTTCAACTGACCGTCGGTTTGAAGCACAACCCTACTTCTTAATTTATTTTTAACTAGGGTTTGTTGAGCTTCAGCCAGTCCAAGTTCCCAAGGCAAACCGGCATGTTTGATGGATGTAAGCGGTGATGCACCGGTTCCGCCATCATGACCTGAAATCAGAATGACATCTGCATGGGCTTTTGCCACACCTGCAGCAATCGTACCGACACCTGCTTTTGAAACCAATTTAACACTAATACGGGCAGCTCTGTTTGCATTCTTAAGGTCAAAAATTAATTGTGCCAGATCTTCAATTGAATAAATATCATGATGTGGTGGCGGCGAGATTAGCCCTACACCCGGTGTGGCATAACGAACTTTAGCAATCCATTCATCTACCTTATAACCAGGCAATTGCCCTCCTTCACCAGGTTTTGCACCCTGTGCCATTTTAATCTGTAATTCATCAGCGTTGGTTAGGTAATTGGCTGTAACACCAAACCTTCCGGAAGCTATCTGCTTGATGGCAGAGCGCATAGATCCCCCATCAGCTAATGGTATATATCTTAATTCATCTTCTCCACCTTCACCGGTATTGCTTTTGGCACCAATCCTATTCATAGCAATCGCAAGCGTGCTGTGAGCCTCATGAGAAATCGATCCAAATGACATTGCTCCGGTTGCAAAACGCTTCAAAATCACTTCCACAGGTTCCACTTCATTCAATGGCACCGACTGGTGGTGGTGGGCAAAGTCAAGAAGTCCGCGGATAGTATACAATGTATCTGTCTGCTTATTTATATGAGAGGCATACTTCTTATAAACATCGTAATTATTTGTCCGGGTAGCGTGTTGCAGCAAATGGACTGTCTCCGGATTAAAGAGATGAGCTTCACCTTTTCTTTTCCATTGGTACATACCACCTTCGGGCAATAACTTTGTTTCTATACCCCTTCGTTTAAAGCCTAAAAAATGTTTGCGTAAGGCCTCTTCAGCAATATCATCCAATCCCATTCCCTCAATGCGGGATGCCGAACCAGTGAAATAATTGTCAATGACATCTTTATTCAAACCTATAATCTCAAAGATTTGAGCACCATGGTAAGACTGTAAGGTAGATATACCCATTTTAGAGAATATCTTTAGCAACCCATCATTAACAGATTTAATATAATTTTTATATAAATACTTTATATCCAATAGCGTCTCTATATTTTCATCAGTTTTTAGTTTGTGTATTGTTGCTAAGGCTAGATAAGGATTTACCGCTGTAGCACCGAAGGCAATAAGACATGCAAAATGATGAACTTCCCAAACATCTCCTGCTTCAAGCATAATACCTACAGCACCTCTAAGACCTTTCTTAATTAGGTGATGATGTACTGCAGACACTGCAAGTAATGAAGGAATTGGTGCGTGTTCAGAATCAATGGCTCGATCTGATAAGATCAAAACCTCAAATCCATCATGCACCGCATCTTCAGCATACCTACAAAGTCGCTCAAGTCCGCGTTGCAATGAACCCTGCTGACTATCAGCTTTGAAATAAGTTTGAAGTGTTTTAGCTTGAAAAGAACCGGTGTCAATACTTCTGATCTTCTCGAGTTCAATATTGCTCAATACTGGATGAGGTAATGCCACACAATGGCAATGCATTTCATCCTCATCAAGCATATTGCCATTATTACCCATAAATCCGGCAAGACTCATCACAAGGCGTTCGCGAATCGGATCGATCGGTGGATTGGTTACCTGTGCAAATAACTGTTTAAAATAATTAGACAGATGCTGGGGACGATCAGAAAAAACCGCTAATGGCGTATCTGTACCCATTGATCCTATTGCTTCTTTGCCAGTTAAAGCCATTGGCTTAATCAGCGTATCGATATCTTCACGTGAATAACCAAATACCTGCTGATATTTGAATGTTGATTCATTTGACAATTGAGTAAAAGCAACCCTTGGCTCAGCCAAATCTTCAAGTCTGATCTTATAATTCTCTAACCAAGTACCATAAGGTTGCCGAGTGGTAATTGCCCTTTTTATTTCCTCATCTTCAATGATTGTACCTTTCACAGTATCCACTACTAACATTTTACCGGGCTGTAATCGGCCCTTCTTAATCACTTTTGATTCATCAACCGGTAAAACACCTGCTTCTGATGCAACAATGATCTGATTATCATCCGTAATCACAAAACGTTGTGGACGCAAACCATTCCTATCAAGGGTTGCTCCAATCATATGACCATCGGTAAAGGCAATAGCTGCCGGTCCGTCCCATGGTTCAATTAGGGTAGCATGATACTCGTAAAATGCCTTTGTTGCAGGATCCATCTGCTCATTTCCATCCCAAGCCTCAGGAATGAGCATCATCATTACATGTGGCAAAGATCGTCCACAATGAAATAACAATTCTACAACATTGTCAAGACATGCCGAATCGGATTGATTGTTATCAATTACTGGAAGAAGCATATCCATCTCATCCTTACTAAAAAAAGGTGATGCAAATGAGCGGATACCTGAATAGAACCAGTTTAAGTTTCCTTTTAAAGTATTAATCTCCCCATTATGGGCTATAAATCTGAAAGGCTGTGCCAAACGCCAAGACGGGAAAGTATTGGTTGAAAATCGTGAATGGATCATTCCAAATGCAGAACTTAGCAAGCTATTGTTCAGATCAGGGAAATAGATCCTTACCTGACTGCTGGTAAACTCCCCTTTATACATAATGACATTCTGAGAAAGCGATACAATATAAAACTGCTGCTCTGCTCCGGTTACAGTTTCTCTAACCAGTTTTGTAGAATAGTTTTTAAGTACATATAGCTTCCTTTCAAAATCCTCCGGTGTATGAAGTGAGGCAGGTTTGGCAATGAAAACCTGCTCGATATCCGGTTCAGAAGAGAAAGCGGCTTCACCTATTATTCCACTATTGACTGGAACTTTTCTGTAACCCAAAATTTTAAGGCCAAGCTTATCAGCGGCCTTCCCGATTGAACGGCGGCATTCTTCTTTAACAGTAGCTTTCTTTGGAAAAAATATCATTCCAACACCGTAACTCCCGACCTTATCTAGGCTGATATTAAGTTTAAGGCCTTCCTGTTTAAAAAATTCATGAGGGATCTGAATTAATATTCCCGCACCATCACCCGAATCCGGATCACAACCACAAGCACCACGGTGTTCCATGTTCTCCAAAATAGTAAGGGCATCACTAACAATCTTGTGTGATTTTTTTCCCTTAATATTTGCAATAAAACCAACTCCACAGGCATCATGCTCCATAGAAGGATCATATAAACCTAATGTTTGGTTGTCAGTATTTGTCATCTATTGAATTAAATTTATAAGAAGTCTAAATTAATGAAAATACGTGATTTTTACTTGATTTACAATTATTTTTACAATTAAATTAAAAATAATATATTATTATAGAACAAAATTGCAATATTATTAAATTTAATAAATATTTGTTATCATTTTAGTATTTCAGCTATCTGTTTTAATGCTATGGTCTAAATTTGCATTTTTTTTCTACTTTTGTCTCGGGCAAGTCTTTTACGACCAGCTCCCTTCGAACTCCCCCAGGGTGGGAACACAGCAAGGGTAGAAGGTTGTAGCGGTGCGATAGAAGGAGCTTGCCCATTTTTTTTTCAATTTGTCAATTAGATAATTTGTCGATTTGTCAATGACAACAAAAATCCCACTTCAGGATAATTTAATTATTGATAGATCATTTCAATTCGCAGTACATATCCTTAGGTTCTCCAATCTTTT
>JBDNGV010000294.1:0-32873 GCA_041689125.1 Daejeonella sp. | reverse complement strand
GGGCAGTTTAAATCGCAGTGGGGAGCTGATACTTATGCGGTAATACGTTCTGTAATTGATACTGCTATCAAACGAAACCTGAATGTGATGGAGCAAATTAACAATATTGCTAATCTTAATTTCGTTTAAATCAACCTGAGTAATTACAGTTAGTTAATCGCTGCAGCCTATTTATTTAAATCTGCATGTCTGTCTTTATATTTACTTCCCGCTTTCCACCCTTCACGAAAAGATCACCAATCTCCAATTTCACAGAAAATAAATATGTTTGAAACGAATATAAACATTTACCCAAGTGCGTGATCGTCAATATTCACGCAAACGTTTGCATATCAAATGCAGACCGATAGACGTGATTTAGTTTTTCCCTATGCCAAATCGACTACCCACACCACTAAAATTGAATCAAAAAACAGATCATTCTTTGTAGAATGTCCTGACCTCTTGTACAAAAAGCTATCATTTAGAATCCGCTGTCGTCAAGAGCAAATGTGTTTTTCCGGGAACTCCATCTGCCGGCGGTAAAGTCAGGGAATTTTTGTGGTTTGTTCCCTTCCTTTAATGATTTAGTGGAAAGTGGTAAAATAACGCTCATGGTTACGGAATCATACACGTCAATAGGTGGTGTTTTCTTTTGTTTAACCGCTTCAATAAATCCATTAAATACAAACCAATCCATTCCACCATGCCCCCCACCTGTTGCTTCCTTCTCATATCGTTTCCAAAGTGGGTGATCGTATTTATTCAACCATATTTTTGCTTCATCCCACTCATGGGGTTTGCTCACTCCTTCCACATGGATCGACTTGTTTACATCCATCCACAAACCTTTGGTGCCTTGCACCCTAAAACCTAATGAGTAAGGGCGGGGCAAATGAACATCATGGGTGAGCATCACTGTTTCGCCATTTGCACAGTTCAACATAGTTTGGGTAACATCCCCGTTTCGGTAATTAATTTTAGCATTAGGATGTCCTGGGGATTCTGCTTCAACATAATTGGCAAGGCCTCTTGCCTTGGAGCTGAATGAAACCAGATTGGTGAAACGGTTACCTCGGTTTATATCAAGATATTGCATCACGGGCCCTGCCCCGTGTGTAGGATAAAGATCTCCATCCTGATCAATATTGAATTGCGTACGCCACTGTGCCTCACTTAGCGCATTAGCCCCGTATTCAACTCCTCCGCCAATATGCTGCTTTCCATTATTAAACAATACACTCCTGAGATCATGCTGGTAACCGCCTTCCGCATGTACGAGTTCACCAAAAACGCCCTGACGCACCATATTTAATACGGCCATTACATCCCTCCGGTAGCATACGTTTTCGAGCGTGCTGTACGGCATACCCGTTTTTTCACTTGTCTGCACAATATTCCAATGCTCTTTTACCGTCAAGCCGGCTATTACTTCGCATCCAACGTATTTTCCGGCAAGCATTGAGTCGATCGCCTGATCGTGGTGAAATTGCCATGGAGTAGCTATTATAACTGCATCCAAATCGTTGCGTTCGAGCATCTTTTTGTATGCATCAAGCCCTCCAGTATATTCTTTTGCTGCAGGCCTACCTTTTTTGGCGATAAGATCGCGGCAAATCTTAAGCGACCTTTCCTGTATGTCACATATAGCCACGATTTCTACATCGTCACGCTGCAAAGCAGCAGATATGTGGCTCATTCCACGGGCTCCAACACCGATATAACCTAATCTAACAACCCCTGAGGCTTGCGCAAAAAGGCTTCCTGTCGGAAGTATGGCGAAACCAGCAGCGGCAGTCGCTCCGGTCTTGATAAAATCTCTTCTTTTCATGTTCTTGATGTTACGATAATTTCTATTTTTTTGGATTGTATGAAATTACAATTTATATCTACCGACTTCAACTATCGAATGGCGAAATAAAGCGCAAACGTTTGACTTGCCACTTAGGAAGTAGATCCATGACGTCTGGAGTAGCATCAAAAGACAAATATGATACGTAATAAGCCTGAAAATTCGCTAAACTAACATAGCTAAGAGACTTCTTTTGCATGTGACTAAATTCAGTCAAACGTTTGCGCACAACAATGATCAAAAAATTTGAATAGGTTTGGTCTCACCGTTAAACAACCGGGATTTATATGCTTGAATTTATTATAAAAGCTTTCGGACTTAACCCTCGAGAGTATAGTATTTATCCTTTTGGCAATGGACTGATCAACCACACTTGGAAAGTATATGGTCCGGGGCATGAATATATACTTCAAAAAATAAATAAAAACGTATTCAAATCTCCTGAAGATATAGCAGCCAACATCCGCCATATTTCTAACTATTTAAAACTAAACTCAACGGACTACCTGTTTGTATCTCCAATTACGTCAAACAATGGCAGTGAGCAGGTAAAAGACGACGCATGCGAATATTTCAGGCTCACACCATTTGTCATCGGTTCGCACACCATTGATACAGTAGAAACGACAACTCAAGCTTTTGAAGCTGCCCGCCAGTTTGCACTTTTTACCCGCCTGTTGTACAGCTTTGACACCGGCCTGCTCAAGTATACATTAAATGATTTTCATAACCTCACCCTGAGGTTTAGCCAGTTCAATAAAGCACATGAAAGTGCTCCTTCGAGTTTGAAGAATAATGCTGCAGTAGCTATTGAGGCTGCCCTCAATTATACCAACATTGTGGACGTGTATGAAAAAATTGTTAAGGAAAAGAATATTCCCCTGCGTGTTATACATCACGATACTAAAATCAGCAATGTGCTGTTTAATGGCAATGATGAAGGCTTATGCGTTATCGACCTTGATACCGTGATGCCGGGCTACTTCATCAGCGACTTAGGCGATATGATGCGCACATACCTCTCACCAGTTAGTGAGGAGGAGAAAGACCTGAGTAAGGTAGTTATACGAGGCGATTTTTTCAAAGCTATTGTCCGTGGCTATTTTCATGAAATGGGCGATGTTATTACTCCACGGGAAAAAGAATTAGTTGTATACGCCGGTGAGTTCATCATCTATATGCAGGCCATAAGGTTTCTCACAGATTATCTTAACGGAAATATCTATTATCAAATCAGCTATGAGGAGCAAAACCTGGTAAGGGCATCAAACCAATTTAAATTACTTGACGAGTATGTAAAGGCCAAAAAAGAACTTGAAGGCTTTGTTGATGAACTCTCTGCTAACATTACGAAAGAAAGCTAGTTTTTTTCATTCGCCGCTGTTATTTTTTTAATTGGTTCAAACTTATCAGGAGTTATGCTCGGGAAGGTTCCCGAAATCGATTGGCGGATACACTTCAACTAAGAGGCTTTTCCAAGTCTTGTCGAACCAGTAATACTATCAAAGAACCCACAAACGGCGGAGATAAAAAATCGGCTCATCCACCCAGCTAGAATACTCTTGCATAGGTTTTTTACAGCAGGATTATCGACTGTAAAAATGGCCAACTAAGGTTGTTATCATCGGATAGGATTAAATCTGACACTTTCGTGAAAATAGCATCGCCTTTAGATAATCCTTGCAGATCAACCTGAATATAAACTCGTTTGGCAACTAATTTCCTCAAGAGACAGCATATTCAAATTGCTACTATTTTCCAGAAATGCCAAATAACGTTACGTTGCGTTTATTTGGCTTTTCGTAACATTTTTAAATCTAAGGCCTGCTTAAATACACCTGGGTCTTTATCTCTAAAAAAAACTCTTATTTTTGTCCTTGAATCCACAAGTTTTTCAGCCCACCGTTGTAATCTGCTTCCGCACTAAGAAACACTGCTGCTTTTAAAAATGAATTTCCGCCAATGGGAATTATAATTGCATTATTCAGGCCAGTCATGGAATACAGATTCATTACACGTGTTAACACGAAACATTTAACCAAGAATAAAATACTATGTCTCTTATTCATCTAGAATATTGATTATTTAGTTGATGTGAACGCATAAAAAGTTAGTCGGTTTCTACAAAGCTTGCGGCCACAACTACATTCAATTAATTAGCCAAAGTAGACCCAACATTCCAAGAAGCTCTGTTAAGGTTACACAAATATTTGATATATATTATACATCGTAATATCAGAATATTGAATCAGGATTTAAATCGATTTTAGGACTTTGGTTGTGACATCAGAAATGGTATAGAAAAATTTAAGTATATTTAATGACGAAAAAACCAATCTAAGAGTGGTAAGCCAGCTACCTTAAAAGAGATCGCCCATATTTTAAACATCTCCGTCTCAACGGTGTCGAGAGCTTTGCATAATCATCCAAGCATTGGTATTACCACCTGCCAAAAAGTAAAGAAAATTGCTGCAGAACTGAACTACGAACCCAATCTGGCTGCTATTTTTTTCCAAAAAGGGAAAACTTTTACGATAGGTGTGATCTTGCCCGAACTCTCAGAAGCTTTCTTTTCTTCGGCGATCAGTGCAATTGAAGATACGGCCTACAAGAGTAACTACACAGTTTTACTTGCCCAATCTCATGATAATGAGCAGATGGAGAAAGCGTTGGTTGAAAAAATGAAAAATCATCGGGTTGACGGTCTGTTAATTTCTATTGCGAAATCTTCTTCGTCGTTTGAGCACTTTGAAATGCTCAAGCGTTATAATATCCCTGTCGTTTTTTTCGACCGTATTCCCTCGATGCCAAACATCCACTATGTAGCATGCGATATGGAAACTGTTACAATTGAAGTGGTAACTTATCTTCTAAAAAAAGGACATCGGGCTATTGGAATGATTAATGGACCAAAAACCCTGCATGCAAGCGGTGAGCGACAAGAGGGTTATATTAAAGCACTCGTGAAAAATCGCTTAAAATTTGACCCGACGTTAATAACGAATTGTGATCTTACTGAAATTGGGACCATCACAGCTATGGAACATTTGTTAAACAACAAGCGAAAACCAACTGCTATAGTTACTTTTAACGATTATGTTGCGCTCTATGCGATAAAACATGCGAAGCAACATCCTCAGGAAAAAGAGATCTGCTTTGTAAGCTATGCCAAGCTACCACTAATTGGGTATATGGAAAATTATCCCATGGCATCGGTTGAGCAATTTCCTTACCTGCAAGGGCAAAAAGCTACCCAAATTTTACTGACTCTGTTAAATAATCCTAAGAGCGACCCAGAAGAGAATCAGGCATTTTATAAAGTTATAGTTGAATCTCAATTAATAGAGAATTAATGAAGATAAATCAATAGCGTCCTAAACGCTGAAAAAAGAAAGGGAGTTTTTTAACTCAAAGTTTAGCTTTGAGGTGCACAAAAAAACAGAACCCTTTCTCGATGGTAAATATAACGTTGTTTGCACAAATTATTTCAAAGTTGGACCGTTGCAGGTTCAATAAGCTTTCTTTAAGCAAAGGAACAGATAAGCACAATAAGGGTTATACTAGCTGGACTCATTTAGTCTCCATGCTGTTCTGTCAATTCGCTAAAAGCCAATCGGTACGTGATATTAGTAACGGGCTTCGTTCGGCTACAGGTAATTTAAATCATATGGGCGTGCAAAAAGCCCCCTCAAAATCCAGTGTCAGTTACCAGAATAAGCACAGGGACCATAATCTGTTTAAAGAGTACTATTTCTGTCTGCTGGAAAGTCTGGGACAGCAGGCCGGTTTTAAGCAGGTAAAGTTCAGGATCAAGTCCAAATCTTTTTGTTGGATTCCACCACCATCAGTTTATGCCTGTCCCTGTTTAACTGGGCTAAATACAAAACAGCGAAAGGAGCTGTTAAAATGCATACCATACCTTATTGGATTACGATGGTAACCTGCCCGCTTAGTTGAATATAACAGATGGCAAAACAGCCGATAAATAGAGGTGCTCACCAACCTGACCAGAGGTACAATTGTAGCTATCCTAAAATCTATAAAGGAGGAAAAGTTTTTACTGCTTCGTAAAAATCCGGAAGAGTTCATTGCCAAATGCAGTAAACTCATAAACGAAGCTAAGGCAAGCCTGATTATTAATAATATCGTGTATCATAAAACCGAAGACAAGCATGATGCCCGGACAGTTTTCACGAATGATAAATTTGCGCTGCACAATTCAGACTTATTAAAAAAACACATTTATGATTACCTGACTTCTGATTCTAAGATCGAATCAGATTTTGCAAAAGCACTGGAGAACAGCACAGAAGTAGTGGTGTACGCTAAGCTTCCAAAGAGCTTTTACATATCCACCCCCATAGCCAATTATAGCCCTGATTGGGCCATCGTGTTTGATAAAGACAAGGTTCGGCATATTTATTTCGTCACGGAAACTAAGGGTTCAGACTCTGATATGGACTTGAGGGAAATTGAAAAGTTGAAAATCCACTGTGCTACAGAACACTTTAAGGAGATAAGCGGGCACGAGGTGAAATTTTAAAAAGTAAGCAGCTATGCGAAATTGATGGAGATAGTATTTGAAGAAACATCACCATAGCCCATGTCATCAGCCAAAATAATTACAATGTTTGGTGTGGGATGAGCTTTTTGTTGAGCAATTACAGCTACCGTAAATAATTGAGAAACGGTAAGGAGTGCAATAAACCTTTTTATCATTAATTGATTATTTATTAATACTCGGTGAAGACTGTTATAATCAAAGTAAAGAAAACAAGAAACAATTAAAAAAAGATTAAAATTTGATTAAAAAAATAGAAGCAAATTATGTTTGCTATTATTTTCCACACTTTAACCTAAATTATTGGATAAATACCTTGTTTAATATTGAAACTTGTACAAGCCCCTTTACTTTATTTCCGAAACTAAGAATTCACTGCAATCTATAGAGATTCGATTTTCTTTAAATCTTCAAGAAACTGGTTCGACTTAAATACGTCTGAGGGTACCCAGCCGGAGTTAGTTCTAATTTTAGTTCTAGCTCCGGTTTTTTTATGTCCTAACATATTGTTAATCTGATAGATAAGTAGAGCTGCTAAGTTCATTTTACCGGTTCGACCTTTATTTTCTATAATCGTCCATTTTTCTGGAAAGATCGAACCGATAATATAACGTTTGTCCTCAATATTGCCTTTAGAATACAGTTCCGTAAGGTTTTTCAGCCTTATTAAGGCTTCATCTACAATTTCATTTATATCACTCTTAACACCAGCCTGATCTTTTAATTCTTTCAACTGCGCTTCAAGCCTAACGATCTTTTCTTCACACTTTGATTTCATGATTTTGTAGTCCTCTATATCAATATCGTCTGACAGAAGTAGTGCCCTTATTTTAGTTAATAAGTTATTTTGGTCTGAAATGTCAGCAACTAAATGCTTACGGTGTTCCTCAAAGTTTTTCTTGTCATCACCAATGGCATCATATATTACCTGCTTATATAGTTCTGCCATCCCTGGTTTAGGAACAAATTTCTGTAAGTCCCTTTCAAAATCGCTATTTATTTCATCTGCTTTAAATCTTGATTTAATGGTCAGCTGGTTTACCTGCCAGAAGATGTTGGCATGCGCCAAAGACGTTAAGGCGCACCTGATCGGCATGATGAAGATGGGGAACGCCAAATACACCTATGAAGGCCTGGAACTGAACAGCGGCGAGCTCCTGCAGAGGCTGTGCAAAAAATCTAAACGCTGTAGGAAACTCAAATCAAACTATATCCAAATCGAGGACATATATAAAGGCTTTCCGGTCCAGCTGTTTTTCAGCAGGTTTGGCAAAAGGGCCAAATGGCATTTGATACTCACTACGGATCTAAAGCTGGACTACCTGGCCATGATGAAGCATTATCAAGTGCGCTGGACCATAGAAGTGTATTTCAAGGAATCCAAACAATATCTGAACCTGGGCAAATGCCAATCAGAAGATCTGGATGCCCAGGCCGCAGATGCAACTATAGCAATGATACAGTATATCCTTCTGACCCTAAACAAAAGGTTTGGGGATTACGAAACCAAAGGTGAACTGTTCCGCCATGCGGAAGAGGCCATACATGAACTGACCCTGCAAAGCAGGATCTGGGGATTGTTGCTGGAACTCGTACAAGCCATTATTGAATTATTGGAATTGGATATAGATGATATGGACGAATTCATGAACAGGCTTATTAATACCGAAAAAATCAATCCGCTATTACAAAAAATAGAACCAAATCTAAATGCTGCTTAGGTACATAATCCTGCTGCGAAACTTGAGTATATAATTTCATGCTAGAAATTAATCTTAAAGAAACTGGATTAGATAAATTCATCCCGCTTCCTTCAGAAATCAACTAATAAAAAGCCATTTTCAATGGCAGATGTACATTCAAAAGAAAGAGCTTGACCGGATGCCCTTTATAGCTAACCGGCACTTCGATATATACCGCAGCTAATTTCCTTGCCCTCTTCTGGTCCTTTGCTCGCAACGCAAGCAGCTCTTTGGCGGTATACTCTTTTTCCTTGTAGCTGTATTTAGCCGTCCCCATTTTCATCATCCCGATGAGCTTTACTTTGGTGGTACGTGCATATTCCAGCATCTTTTCACAGGTAAACCAGCTGTCCATCAGCACATAATCTATTTCCAGGAAGCGGCAAGCCCCTTTGATCATCCGGATAGCTGTGCTGATCTTATCGGCATCCATTTCCGCCGCGCGCCTGGCCGCAGGACTCCCGGCGCTTCGCTCCGCCCGGTATTGTCTCTTAAACTCTTTTATGCTCAGGCCATAAGGTTTGGAAGCATTCTTTCCCTTTTCCCGGTGAAGCGAAAAGTTAACAGGCAGTCTCGCACGTGCGGGATTCCCGTCAAAGTATCCCAGTACCAGCACGCGGAACCCCAGCACATAACGCATGGAAACATGATCCCATAGTTTGCCGATATGCTCCATCCGTTTTCCGGTCTTTTCTAAAAGCGAACCATCGATCACCAGGCATTTATTACCCGCAACCGCTTTAACACCTTTTTTACGGGTAAGCTTTGTAAAACGCTTAACGAATCCCAAAAGCAAGCATTCCCAGTCTATCTCCTCCATCTTTTTCATGAGGTAATAACTGTCCTTTCCGGCCGGGCTCAGTCTGCTGTATCCTCCCTGTAAAAGGGAGTACATACAGGTCTTCCCCACAAAGGAAACGGTCTGCTAATTTATCACGATCTTCCACTTGTGTTTTTATTTCAGAAATCCGATTAGTATCTTTGGCTTACAGTATGTTTTTTGTCGACCTTAATGTACTCATTATAAGTGTATTAATCAAAAAAACTGCTGCTTTTTTATACCTTAAACTGAACAAATATTTTCCTGCGAAACTTGAGTATATTATATTTAGTTCTTTCTTGCCAGGGATTGTTAACTTTAGCCCCATATTCAAAGTATTATGCGGGAAGATGTTCTGATTAAAATCAGCAATAAAATAAAAGAGATCAGAAAGAGCAGAAAGATCACTGTTCAGCAACTGGCTAATGAAGCAAAGGTTAGTAAAGGCTTGATCTCGCAGATAGAGAACAACCGGACCATTCCCTCCCTGTCGGTGTTAATGAATATTGTCCATTCGTTGCAGCTTGACATGATGGAGTTCTTTAAAGATATTTCTCCCTCCAATAATCAACAGAAAGTATTCATCATCAAGGCAAAAGATTATCAGCCTTTTGAAAAAGAAGCAGCAAAAGGCTTTGTTTATAAGCGGATACTTACCCGCAACCTGCATAGCGGTCCTGCTGATTTTATTTTACTCTGTTTAAAAAAAGACGCCCGTCGTAATCAAATCGTACACACCGATGCCCTCGAGTATAAATATGTGATCAAAGGCAAGATTGAATACCTCATCCAAGACCAAACGTATATATTAGAAGAAGGCGATTCTTTATTTTTCGATGGCCGTCTGGGACATAAACCTTCTAATATCGGTGATACCGATGCCATCATGCTGGTCATTTATTATTTCTTTACCAACGATCAGTAAATAAAAAACAGATGATTTGAAAATTGATTGTCGGTTAAAAGAATATCCCGGATTCTTCATTCCGCATTCTTTGGCTTTTGTCTATAAGCGTAAATGCAAGCAGATAATTCACGAATCTGTGTTTGTTTTAAACCCATGACAAAAATTACTGGTGATAGTCCAGATTTCATGTATCTTATTTCTCTTTTTCTCTGCATTTTCATTTCTCCCAAAGTCCCTTTTCCCCGGAATTAACGCGTTTTTCTACGCAAACGTTTGCGCAATTTTCACAATTTTTGAAAATTGTTTAGTATTTGTTAACATTTTTTAATAAAGTATGTATATTTACACTAATATATTAGATTAGTATTTGTTAACTATTTAATGACTTTCTTTTCATTTACTGGTAATACAAAGACATTTGAGAACTTTTTCAATTAACCCTCTAAAATTTCAACAGCACATGAGAATCTTTACACAAATTTTTAAATCAGCCCTGCTTTCGTATGGGTTGTACTGCTTGGGTTTAGCACAGCTTTCGCCCAAAAAGAGATTAAGGGCGTGAGCCTACAGATTAAAGGCGCTAACCAGGGCACCAGTACCGTATCCTATTTCTGAAAATTCAGATAATGTAGAAAATACACCGCGGCATTAGTATCTCAATTTGGGGCTAAAATTGATGATAGGGAACAAATAATATGGCTTTTAAAATAGTATTAGTATAGCGTATTGAGATGCATAAGTACTCAATATTTAATAACTGATACCCAATACTCAATTCTCTAATTCTTAACTTTCAATAATGAACGATATTTCAACACAAGCATTTTCAGTCAACGGAAAAACGTACCAGCCTTCAGCAAAACCCATCGTGGTTATTTGTATAGATGGTTCGGCAGATGAATATTTAGATACCACCATGGCATTTGATCGCATGCCTAATTTGAAGAAAATGACCACAGAAGGTTACCGCGGAATGGTTCGGGGCGCTTTACCTTCATTCACGAATGTGAATAATTCTTCTATAATCACCGGAGCTTCCCCGGCTGTACATGGCATCAGCGGCAACTTCTTTTATGATGCCGCCAAAGATCAGGAAGTGATGATGAACTCTGCCGAATACCTGCGGGCTGAAACCATACTGGCAGCTGCTGCTAATGCAGGCAGAAAAGTAGCTGTGGTTACCGCCAAAGAAAAGCTAAGAGATATTCTGTCTCATAAAATGACAGGCATTGCTATCTCTGCGGAGAAAGCCAACCAGGCAAAAAAAGAAACCCATGGCGTTAATAATGTAGAGGAAGTTGTGGGACATAAAACACCGGTTATCTATAGCGCTGATGCCAGTTTATTTGTATTGCGTGCAGGCGTGGCTTTTATTGAAAAAGGCTTAGCTGATTTTCTTTATCTCTACCTTACCGATTATATGCAACACACGTATGCACCAGAAGCAGAAGAATCATTGGCTTTTTATGAAGCGATGGATGCTGAGGTCGGAAAGCTCATACAATTGGGCGCTATAGTAGGTGCAACAGCCGATCACGGCATGAATGCCAAAGTAAAAGCCGATGGCAGCCCTAATGTTTTATTTGTGGAAGATATGCTGGAAGCGCAATTCGGCGGGAATGGTTTCCGAGTAATTTGCCCAATTACTGATCCCTATGTAAAACATCATGGCGCATTGGGCTCGTACGTGGTGGTGCATTTAAGCGATAAATCAAAAATCAATGAAGTAAAAAACTGGCTGGCTATTCAACCCGGTATTACAGAAGTATATGACAGGGCAACTGCGGTACGTGTATTGGAACAACCGGAAGATCGCATTGGTGATTTAGTGGTCATGTCGGGAAGAGATGTGGTGGTTGGCCGTCGTCCACAGTATCATGACTTATCAGCATTGGATGGTACACTTCGTTCGCATGGCGGACGATATGAAGAAATGGTGCCGATGGTGATCTCTCATCCTTTGAATGCAGCTTATAAAATGAAAGCAGCCGGTGATCCGAGAAACTTTGACATTTTTGATTTTACAATTAACGGAACGAATACAATTTGAAAATGAGTAAATGTGGAAGTGTGCAATGTACAAATGATGTTTGGATGAGTAAAAGCTATTAACAGGGAGTAGGAGTTATTTTCAAATCGTCAAATCGTCAAATCGTCAAATTTTCAAATCAATCAATACTATGAGCAATATTATAATTTCGACAGCAGAGCAAGAGAATAGCATATCAACAAACGGGGCTGATATTATTAACCTGCCTTGTTATGTGGCGGGTAAGCCCATCACATCCGGGAAAGTGCTGGAAGTTCGCAGTCCTTATGATAAACGTCTGGTTGGAACGGTGCAGCTTGCCAATGCTGATCATACGCAACTAGCCATTGAAGCCGCGTTGAAAGGCGAACAAAAACTGACCAGATATGAGCGGTACAGCATACTTGAAAAAACCAGGCAATTACTGGTAGAACGTAAGGAAGAATTTGCTCAGATCATTAGTGCCGAATCTGGTTTGGCCATACGGGAAGCCCGGTATGAAACGGGCCGTGCACATGATGTGCTAATGTTTGCCGCCATTGAAAGTTTAAAAGATGACGGGCAGATATTTTCCTGCGATATTTCTCCCAGCGGTAAAGCCAGAAAGATATTTACACTACGTGAACCTTTATCGCTGGCAGTTTGCATCACACCGTTCAATCATCCGCTCAATCAGGTGGCGCATAAAATTGCCCCGGCTATCGCGGCTGGTACACCAGTGATTTTAAAACCATCAGAAAAAACCCCGCTGACCGCCATTAAACTGGTGGAGTTGTTATACGAAGCCGGTCTGCCGCCTCACATGCTTAGCGTATTGCTGGGCCCGACCAGTGAAATCGCGGAACCGTTGGTGAAAGATCCGCGGGTTGAAATTGTGTCTTTCACAGGCAGCGTTGCCGTAGGAAAACATATTGCGGTGGCGGTCGGGTATAAAAAAGTAATTTTAGAGTTAGGCGGTAATGATCCGCTGATTATTATGGAAGATGCTGATCTGGACAAAGCTGTTTTTTTAGCTGCCGAAGGATCTTTCCGCAACAGCGGCCAGCGCTGCACTGCGGTAAAACGCATTTTGGTGCACGAAAAAATAAAAGAGGCCTTTATGGAAAAATTTGTGACCAAAGCCAGGGAATATACCTGCGGCGATCCGGCCGATCCGGAAACAGTAGTAGGAACCGTAATTGATGAAGCCTCGGCCATTTACCTCGAAGGAGTTGTAGAAAAAGCCGTAGCGCAGGGTGCTAAGGTTTTGCTGGGTGGCAAAAGAAATGGAGCCCTGTTAGAACCAACGGTGATAGTAAATGTACCCAGAGATGCGCAAATGGTGATGCAGGAGTCATTTGGCCCCCTGGCCCCTATCCTCACTTTTAAAGATATGGATGATGCGATTGCATTATCAAACTCTACCTCCTATGGATTGTCAAGCGGTATCGTGACCAACAATATGGAGCATGCGCTTCGTTTTATAAAAGAACTGAAAGTGGGTACGGTCAATATCAATGAAGTACCCGGTTACCGGATTGAATCTTCCCCTTTTGGCGGTATTAAAGATTCAGGCCTGGGAGTAAAAGAAGGTGTAATTGAAGCGATCAAATGCTTCACATTTGTGAAGACATTTTCGATGCCCTGGTAGCTGATTTGGTGATTTGCCAATTTGCCAATTTGCCAATTTGCTAATGAGCTAACTTGCTAATGATACTATTACTAATGCCTGTACCTGACACCTAATTGCTAATAACTGAAAACTAACTTCCCAAAACAATGAAAATCAGAATTATTATCTTTTCCTTTCTTTTCTTATGGGTTTACGATGGATTTGCCCAGCAAGGCAAAAACCTGTCTGCCACCAAGACGAAAAATATTATTCTTATTTCAATAGACGGTTATCGCTGGCAGGAACTATTTCGCGGAGCAGATTCTGCATTATTATTCCCTAAGAAATATCGTTCGCAGGACTCAACAGCACTGGTCAGCAAGTTCTGGGCGGCTACTCCAAAAGAACGCCGTGAAAAACTGATGCCTTTCTTTTGGAACACTCTTGCCAGTAAAGGGCAATTGTATGGCAATCGTGATCTGGGCAACCTGGTGAATGTAAAGAACAAATACTGGTTCTCCTACCCCGGCCGCAGCGAAACCTTGTGCGGTTATTATGATTCGCTGGTCAACTCCAATGAGTATCCCAATAATCCCAATGAAAATGTGCTGGAGTTTTTCAATAAACAAAAAGGATATCAAAACCAGGTGGTAACTTTTGCTTCCTGGGATGCGCTGGGCCGTATACTTAACCGCGACCGCAATGGTATGCTGGTGAATCTTCCTTTTGAAGATGTGAAAGGTCCTAAGCTCAGCGAAGCACAAAAGCTGGCTAATGAGCAGCAAAATTATCTGCCGGAATATTTTGGCCGGAGTGTCCGTTTTGATGCTCACACCTACGCCATGACAAAATCCTATATCACAGCCAATCATCCCAAAATAGTGCATATTGATTTTGCCGATCTGGATGATTTCGCCCATGCCGGTCAGTACGATTCATACCTGGATGGGGCGCATTATACTGATGGTATGATCCACAGTTTATGGAATATGTTACAGCAGGATCCTTTTTATAAAGATAATACCACCATGATGATCTACCCCGATCATGGTCGCGGTGTAGATGCAAAATGGACCGGTCATGGTTCTTCAGTTCCGCGGGCCAACGAAACCTGGCTGGCGGTTATAGGGCCCGAAACTCCGGCAAGTGGCGAAATGAAAAGCAGCACACAAATTTTCCAGGATCAGTTTGCACAAACGGCCGCCAAACTACTGGGCTTTAAGTTTACGGCTAACCATCCGGTGGGAGAAGTTGTAAAAACGGTTTTGAAATAGGCTCTACGGATTCTCGCAAAGCAACGAAAGATAGTCGCAAAGATCGCAAAGCAGCTTTCTGGGTTCTTAGCGTTTTTACTTAAGCTCTTTGCGTGAAATAAAAAAGAAGTATAACCCATGTCAAATCATTAGAACCTAAAATAATATTGTTGACAGGTTTTACATTCTAAAAAATGGAAAGAAGAGAGCTTTTAAAAAATATAGGACTTGCGGCTGGAACAATAGCTGTTAGCGGCGGCGGTGTATCCGCTGCTTTCGCTGAACCAAAGCAGAAAAAGAAAAGGGTATTTCGCATTGCACATATCACCGATGTGCATATCCGGCCCGAGTATGATGCTCCTAACCGTTTCCGTAAAAATGCAGGCTCATTGGATGAAGAGCAAAGAAACTGGTTAGAAAAAGATTTTGCGAAATTACCCGCGGGCACTGCGGTTATTTGTTTAAGCCATTACCCTATCCTGAGTGTAAGCACCATTATTGATGGCGGCAACCATACGGATTCAAAATATATCACCAGCTTATTTTATAAACACAGGGATAAAAAAATCAGTTGCTTAAGCGGCCATATTCATTTACAGGATAGTGCTGAATATAATGGAGTGAATTATTTCTGCAATGGTGCACTAAGTGGTTTTTGGTGGGAAGATGGCGACAAGGAATCAGCAGGTAAATATTACTATAAACAAACATCTCCAGGTTATGCTATTCTTGATTTGTATGAAGATGGAACGGTACACAATCAATATTTCCCGCATTCATTTTAAACAGTACTAAAAAAACAATTCGATATGCAAAATCAATTAAACAGCCGCCGCCGTTTTTTATTCAATATCGGGCTTACGTCTGCAGCGATAGGTGCAGGAAGTTTAAAGTCTTTTGCCTTTGCTACAGCAAACAAAGCTGCCGGCAAAGCCATCCGCATTGGCTGGATTACAGACCTGCACCATGGCTTTTGCAAGGATGCTATGCAAAGACTGGAATTTTTTTTGGAAGATGCCTCAAAACGTAAACTCGATTTTATTTTACAGGGTGGCGATTTCTGCCATTCTTCCATTGCAGATGCTAAACCTTTTGTTCGATTATGGGAGCAGTATAAAGGTGAACGGTATCATGTGCTGGGCAATCACGATATGGATTACGGCACCAAACAGCAAATGATGGATCTCTGGGGTATGAAAGAGCAATATTACTCTTTCGATAAAGGCGATTTTCATTTTGTGGTGATGGATTGCAACTATATTTTAAAGGATGGAAATTATGTTGATTATGCTAATGGCAATTATTATATAGATCAAAAAAACCGGGACCTGGTAAATCCTGAACAGATAGAATGGCTGAAAGAAGATTTAGCAAAAACCAATAAGCAAACGATTATTATTTCACACCAGGCATTAGATGAAATATGGGGTAGGGGTACAGTACCTAACCGTCACCTGGTCCGCAAAGTAATTGATGATGCCAATAACAGAACCGATTTTCAAAAAGTGATCGCCTGTTTTTGCGGTCATCATCATTTAGATGATCACAGCTATATCAATAAGGTGAATTATTTCCAAATGAACAGTGCATCATATAGTTATGTAGGGAATGGTTTTGGGTCGGATGGCGGCAAGGCTGTGTATAAAGATCCTTTATATGCATTTGTAACAATTGATCCTTCAGGGCAGATCATCATAGAAGGAAAGCAAAGCCAATTTCAGTCGCCTACACCAACTGATACCAAACATCCGGATGCACCCCGCTTGTCGGCAAGCATAAGCAGTAGAAAAGAAAAGTTTTTACATAAAAAAAATAATTATTTCCAATGATTCCTTCAGAAAAAGTAGATGTATTAGTGATCGGTGGAGGAATATTCGGCTGTGCCATTGCTTATTATTACACAAAGAATAATCCCGGAAAGAAAATTATGGTGTTGGAGCGGAATGAATTGTGCAATTCAGCCACCAGCCGTGCCGCAGGGCTGATGACGATCATCCGGTCCAAACGGTCTTTCATTCCATTATCACTGGAAACTTACCGGGCCGTAGCTGATATGGAAAAGCAATTGGGCGAATCGCTGAATATGAAAACAGTGGGCATGATGCATGTGGCTGCGAGTGAAAGCAAGGTAAAGGACTTGGAGGGCCTGATGGCCATCGCAGAAGAATTCAAACAGCCTGCCCGTTACATCAGCAATGAAAAAGCGCATCAAATGGCGCCCTGGTTAAAAACAGATGAAGTGCTCCGCATTGGTTTTATTCCCGGCGAAGCCTATTGTGATCCGTATTTACTAGGAACTTTTTTTGCCCGGTGCGCTAAGCTTCAAGGCGCCGACATCCGTCAGGGAGTTGAAGTGAAGGAGCTAATTATGGATGGAAGCACGGCCATGGGTGTCAGCACCGCAGCGGCCTGCCTGCCGGACAGGCAGGGAACTATTTATGCGGATAAAGTGATTGTAGCTGCGGGTGCCTGGGCGCCGGTTTTTGCAGCACAGGCCGGTATTGGCTTGCCGATGGCTCCGGTACGAAGTCAGTACTGGATTACGGAGAAAGCCGACATTTTCCCTGTCAATTCTCCCATGGTCTTGCTGCCCGATGCACAGGCTTATGCAAGACCCGAGGGTAGGAACCTTTTGTTTGGCATACGGGAGGCAAATTCTTTAAGCGCCTCGCCAAAAGAAATTCCCTCAGATATTTCTCATTTTCCTTTCAGTCCTGATCGTGGCATGAGTGATCTTAGTGAAGTCATTGACAGGTTAGGCCGTTTTTTCCCGACCGTGTACGATATTGGTTTGAAATATTATGTAGCGGGTTTTTCTGGTTATACACCCGATGGCAATTTATCAATGGGTACAGTTCCTGGCGTGAATAATTTATTATTAGCAACAGGATGTGTAGGGGCCGGCATCGCGGTTGCCGGCGGTGTTGGATACGCTTTCGCGGAGATGGCAGCCGGCAGGCCAAACCCTTATGATTTTTCTGATTTCGATATTCAACGTTTTGGAAAGATTGATCCTTTTAGTAAAGAATGGCTGGACAGATGTGCAATGGCACGATCAAAAAAACTGAGCGGATAAAAACAACATCTCCATTAATAAAACGGTTAAACCAATTTGTAAGATAATTCTGAAATGAGATTCTTAAACAATCAACTCAACAGATCCAGGCTTTTTTTCATTGCCTGGTCTATAGTAGCCGCTTTTGGCGCCTATTTCTGTATGTATGCCTTCCGCAAGCCTTTCAATGCCGGCACTTACCAGGGCTACTTTCTTTTTGGAATGGACTACAAGGCCATACTCATTATTGCACAGGTGTTCGGCTATATGATTTCAAAATTTATCGGCATCAAAATTATCTCCGAACTAAAGCCTAAAAATCGTCAGCGCCTGATCATTGGTCTTATTATTTTTGCAGAGATCAGCCTCCTGTTCTTCGGCCTGATCCGCCCTCCTTACAATTTTGTTTTCCTGTTTTTAAACGGACTCCCATTAGGCATGGTATGGGGCATTGTTTTCAGTTACCTGGAAGGCCGGCGTTTTACAGAAGTACTGGCTATGGGTCTAAGTATCAGCCTGATCGTTTCATCAGGGTTTTTGAAAACAGTTTATTTTACCATACACGAGTGGTTTCCTGCTCTTTCTGAGTTCTGGCTTCCCTCTGTCATTGGTCTGTTTTTCCTGCCAATTTTCCTTTTTTTTGTATGGATGCTCTCTGTGATCCCAGATCCAACAGAAGCAGATAAACTATTGCGTGCCGAGCGTTTGCCAATGACAAGCAGCGACAAACGAGTGGTGCTTCGAGAGCTTGGCTGGGGCATTTTATGCGTGGTAATAGTATACACTTTATTAACCACCATGCGTGACTTCCGGGATAATTTTTCAGTGGAGATCTGGAATGAAATCCAGCCTTCATGGGATAAGACCGTGTTTTCAAAAACAGAAGCAATAAGTGGTATAGTGGTCTTAGTTTGTGTGGGATGTCTGTCGCTTATCCGAAATAATATTAAAGGCTTTTGGGCTACCCAATGGCTGATCACTTTTGGTGTTCTTCTTTGCGGCGGCAGCACTTTGCTTTTTCAATTGCATATACTACAACCATTTTGGTGGATGCTGCTTACAGGCCTGGGTTTGTTCCTGGCCTATGTGCCTATCCAGGTAGCTGTTTTTGAAAGGATTATCGCGTTGTTTAAAGTCACGGCTAATGCCGGATTCTTTGTTTATATCTGCGATTCTATTGGTTACCTCGGCAGCGTTGCGTTGGTTTTGTATAAAGAGTTTTTTATGAAAGATACCAGTTGGGCTAAAGTGCTGATGAACTTCAGTTACCTAGTTACTTTGATCTGTATAGTATTACTCGTCATAATCGTTTTATTTTTTAACCGCAAACTGGGGGTAAAAGGCCCGTTAACAAAAAAACTTGTAAAATTTCAACCATTAAATCAATTAACATGAGTCAGAAAAAATTATTATTTACACCGGGGCCGCTTTCTACTTCAATTACCGTAAAGGAAGCTATGCTTCAGGATTTAGGATCACGGGATTATGAGTTCATTCAGGCAGTTAAAGAAACCCGCAGCGAGCTGTTAAAGCTGGCGCATGTTTCTAAAGAAGAAGGCTATGAATCTGTGCTGATACAAGGTTCGGGCACGTTTGGGATAGAAAGCGTGATCAGCAGTGTGGTTGGCAAAAATGATGTATTGCTTATTCTGGCCAACGGCGCTTATGGCGAACGCATTGCAAAAATGGCGATCATCCATCAGCTCAATCATCATGTTGTCCGCTTTGAAGAAGATGAAATAGTAACAGCGGAAGCTACGGAAGTTTTCCTGCAGGCTCATCCTGAGGTAAGCCATGTAGCCTGTATCCACAGTGAAACCACAACCGGACTTTTTAATCCTATTACTGAAATCGGGGCTGTCTGCAAAAAGCATAACAAAATTTTTATAGTGGATGCCATGAGCAGTTTTGGCGGCGTAGAAATGGATATGAAAGCCATGCAGATTGACTTTTTAGTTTCATCTTCAAACAAATGTATTGAAGGCGTTCCGGGTTTTGCATTTGCGATTGGCAAAAGAACTGAATTTGAAAAAGCCAAAGGACAGGCCAGAAGTTTAAGTTTGGATCTGTACGAACAGTGGGCCGGACTGGAAGCCAGCGGACAATTCAGGTTCACACCGCCTACGTTAAGCATAATGGCTTTCAGGCAGGCCTTACATGAATTAAAAGAGGAAGGTAGCGTGCCTGCAAGAGAAAAACGTTACCAGACGAATAAATCCCTTTTAGATAAGGGCATGGCCGAATTAGGATTCAAACAATACCTGCGTCCGGAGATCCAGGGCCATATTATTACGTCCTTTCTTTATCCCGAGGATCCGGCTTTTAATTTTGAACGTTTCTATCAAAAGCTGAGCAACCGGGGCTTTGTCATCTATCCCGGCAAACTGGGCAAGACTGATGCATTCCGCATAGGAAACATCGGTCAGATATTTCCTGAAGATGTAAAAGCTCTGATCACAGCCGTAAAAGAAGTACTGGAAGAAGAAAAAGTTATGACGGCAGAAGCCTGAGCTGTTTTCGAAAATTTATTAACTCATTAAATTTCAACTTATGTCACTTAGTAAAACATTATTAATAGCTCTTTTCACATTAGTTCCGTTTGTCGTATTCGGGCAAAAGTCAAAAAAGAAAACTACTACCGTATTTTTGATTGGTGTAGATGGTTTAAGTGTTGATGGAGTTACAAAAGCCAACACGCCAACTATGGATATGTTTATTAAAAACGGAGCAAGCTCTTTAAAAGCACGAGGAGTAATGCCAACTAGTAGTGGAGCGAATTGGGGCTCGATGCTTTTAGGTGCAGGTCCAGAACAGCACGGTATCACTACTAATGGTTGGCGTGTTAACAATTACAAAATAGAAGCTACAATAAAGGATCAGGATGGATTTTTTCCTTCAGTTTTTGATATTATTAAAAAGGATGATTCAAAAGCTAAACTAGGGGTGTTTCATGAATGGGGAACTATTAAAGACTTATTTAATACCAAAGCATTACACCGTATCGAAAAAACAAGCGAAATGAATGAATCGTTAGACAAAGCCTTTGAATATTTTAAAGCGGAACGACCTAAATTTGTATTTGTCCATTTAGATGCTGTTGATCATGCGGGTCATGAATTTGGTCACGGTTCAAAGGAATATTACCAAGAGATCGAACTTATTGATAAGGCCCTTGGAAAATTTTTTGAAAAGCTGAACGCATTTAACAAAGAAGAAGATATTGCTGTAAATGTATTAATAACTGCAGACCACGGTGGTATTGGGACCAGCCACGGTGGTAGTACTATGGAAGAAATAGTCATTCCATGGATGTTAGTTGGCCCGAATGTAAAAAGCGGACATGCCATTGAGCAACCTATTAATACGTATGATACCCCTGCAACAGTTTTATGGCTGTTAGATGCAGATAAACACATTCCAGCCCAATGGATTGGAAAGCCGGTTTTAGAAGCTTTTAAAAAGTCAAAACGGACTCAATAATGAATTTAAAATACCAGATTACTTTAACGATTACGATGTTTCTTTCTGCTATAACTTTTGCACAAGAACCAGTCATTCAAATTGATTTTGATGCCCATAATAATCAATATCAGGGCATTAGCATTCCTGAAACACCAGAGCACCTTTTTGCAGCACAACAACATTCGTTTTCTGAAGGATTGGATGGTAGAGCCATCAACTTTTCTGAAGATGGTACCATTAGAATGCCCTTAAAATTAAAACCGGATGTTGAATTAGCATACAATGCTGAAACAGCGTTAACTGTTGAACTATGGGTAAGAACAAAACCTGATGCAGGCCAAGGGACACCTATCGCAGAAAATAAAAAGGATAAAGCCATCAGTAATAAAGGTTGGTTAATTTACGCCGAGGCAGATGGGAGTTGGTCGCTATCGGTTAGTGACGGCAAAAATCAGCATAACTATAAGCCAACTGCGAAACGTCAAAAAATAAATGACGGTAAATGGCATCAACTTGCTTTTAGTATTGACAGGGTTAAGGGCGAAATTTGGATGTATTTTGATGGCGTAAACGTTGCCATCTACAACGCAAGTGGGCTAACAGCTTTAAAAAGTGATTTGGAAACCACTTTTGCAGGAACTGCTGGTAATTGGGAATATTTCGGGCAATGGGAAGCATTTAATGGTTATATGGATAATATTTCCGTTTGGCAAGGGGGTAAACGTTTTGGAAAGGAAGTGGGTTTAAATCGTGTTATTAAAATTATAAAAGATGCCAATCCAGATGTGGTTACACTTATTGAAACGTATGGTTCTGGCGAAGTGATCGCTGATGCTTTGGGCTATCATTTTTATTTGATAAGTTCCAACCTTTGCATTATGAGCCGGTTCCCTATTAAAGAAACCATCAAGGCATTTAAAGCCTTTAATTTTGGCGGCGTTGTTTTACAGGTAGATAAAGAAAAGGAGGTTGTGATATTAGACACCTGGTTAAATTATTTACCAGATTATCATAGCAATATTATAAAGGGAAAAATAACTTCGGAAGAATTGTTAAAAGAAGAAGCTGGTACACGCTTAAGGGAAGTTACTCAAATTTTAAAGGAAATAAAACCGATTTTAGATAATGCCAATAAAACACCAGTTATTATGGCTGGTGATTTTAATACAAATTCTCATTTAGATTGGACGGCAGCAACCAAAGATACCCATTTAGGATATGTGGTTGAATGGCCTGTAACCCAGGTTATGCAAAACAATGGATTTACCGATAGTTTTAGAGAATTAAATCCCAATCCGTTAACTAGTCCTGGATACTCTGCCTGGCCTTATACCAGACGTTTCGGCCAACGCTATGTGGAGAGTAGAATAGATTATATTTTTTATACGGGAAAAAACATCAGGGCTTTAGAATCTAAATTAGTGAACTACCACCCAATTATGTTTCCGTCAGACCACGCTGCGTTTTCAACCGTTTTTCAATTGAAATAAATGAGAAAAAATATAAAATATTCAATCCAAATAACGACTATCTTAATTTTATTATTGTGTTTGGGTTGCAAAAGTAAATTCATTGCACAAGAGGCTAATAACCTACTCACATTGAAAGTAATGACGTGGAACATTTGGGGAAAACTTAATTTAGAACAACGTTACACAATGGAGGGTAAAACAGCCCGACAAAGGGTTATCGAAATCATTCAGGATAGTGAGGCCGATATTGTTACCATGACCGAAACTTACGGTTCTGCAAAAGCAATCTCAGAGGCATTAAATTATCACTATTATACACCTTCACCAGATGCTAACCTAACCATTTTTAGCAGATATCCTTTAGAGAATTTTGGAAATATAGATGGTTTATCTCCTTTTTCTTTTATTGTTGCCACGGCTATTTTGCCGGGCAATCAAAAGGTTAGAGTTTATAATATATGGCTAACCAGTGGCGGTAGGCATATTGTAGCTGTTAAAGATAAAAACCTCTCTGATGTTGAATTTAATGAGGAAGATGAAAACCGTTACAAGCATATTCAACAACTTCTTCAACAGGAGGATTTCAAAAAAGATTTAGCTAATAAAGACCAAACACCCCTAATTGTTGCAGGAGATTTTAACTGTGTTTCTCATTTAGATTTTACAAAAAAAACAAAAACTAGAGGGTTAAATTTTAATAGACTGGTAGCAAATAAAACATCCATGGCTATGGCTAATGCTGGTTTTACCGATACCTACAGGTCAACTAACTCTCAAATAAGTAAAGAAACTTTAGGCTATACGTGGACTACTGTAGGATTGGAATATACTTATGAATCAGACTTGGGTTTTGTGCCTATTAAAACAGAAACCCATCCTGAACCGGAACGCAGAAACCCTTTTGCCAGAATAGATTTTATTTACAGTGCAGGTAACAAAATAAATCCTATAAAGTCAAAAACAGTCATTCACCACAGGTCTAATTTAAATAGAAGTTTCCCGGAATTCCCATCAGATCACGGTGCAGTTTTAACGACCTTTCAATTAAACTTAAAACGATGAAATTTAAAACCAGAGTATTGAAACTAGGATTTTTGATCATTACACTTTTAATTGCCTTTTCAGGGTATGCATTTCAGCAAATTCCAAAAGGAGAACCAATAGTATCCATAGATATGGAAAGTGATTCTAATGGTATTTATAAATTGGTTGGAAAAGACTCGGTACAACAAGGTATTTATGGAAAAGCTAAATATTTTTCCAATAGCAGCCTGAAAATTGAGAAAGGTGATTCATTATTCGCACTTTGGGGAAAGCAGGATTTTTCTATTGAAGTTTGGGTTCAGACCATTGCTTCAAATGAAGAATATCAGGTAATAGCCTCCAACAAAGACTGGCATTCAGGAGAAATAAAAGACTTTACAACGAACGATGCATTTGGATTTAGCCGAACAAGTGGGATAAACAAGGGCTGGGCAATCATTTGCCAACCTGATGGTAGCTGGGCGTGGAATATAGGCGATGGGAAATTTCGACTGGACTATCGACCTACTGCACCACGACAACAGATAAATGATGGAGCGTGGCATCAAATCATTTTCACTATCAACCGTGAACGAAAAGAAGCCCGCATGTACTTTGACGGGATAAATGTAGGAATTTATAATATGGGAGGAGTCGGAGATATGAACAGCGAACTTCCTGTTTGTTTGTCAACGGATGCACTGGCAAACAAAACCTCTCCTTCATTCGAAGGGGTGTTAGACCAGTTCTGTGTTTATGACTATGTATTGGGTGCTGATCAAGTGGCAAACAAATATGAACAGTTTGTTCCAGCGGCGAAATTACCACAATTGACAGATCAACCTGTAAAAAAACTGAACCTCATGACATGGAATATCTGGCATGGAGGACGTAGGCATGGTAGGGAAATTGGTCCTCAGCAGGTAATTGATTTTATCAAAGATACCGGGACAGATATAGTTATGATGCAAGAGACTTACGGGTCAGGAGCTTTGATTGCAGATGCATTGGGCTACTATTTTTATTTGGCGAGTACCAACATATCTGTAATGAGCAAGTATCCTATTTTAGAAACACAGCCTATTTATGATGCCTTTCGATTTGGTTTAACGACCATAGAGCTTAGTAAAGGACAAAAAATAAACCTTGCCAGTTTATGGATACATTACCTGCCAGGATGGAGGACCGATAGTCGTGACCCCAATGCGACGGCCAAAAAATTACTGGAGGGTGAGTTAAAGACCCGCCACAAAGAGATCAAGGAAATCGTGCGGCTAATAGATCCATATATTCAAAACGCTAATGATACCCCATTAATTATAGGAGGAGATTTCAACAGCCCCTCACACAAAGATTGGATAAAAGAAGCAGCGGAATGGCATCATGGACTAACCGTTGAATGGCCTGTAAGTAAAGTAATGATGGAAACCGGATTTAAAGATTCCTTCAGGGAAATTAGACCTGACATTAATTACGCCTCACCGACCATGACGGCTGAAAGAGTAACCGGTAGGATAGATTATATTTATTACAAAGGAAAGAAGTTAAAAGCTGTTGATTCAGATATTCATTACAATTATAAAGGTATATGGCCAAGTGATCATCCAGCGGTAACCACAACTTTAATCCTTAAATCAGATTAAGAAAGTAGAAGTATCCAGCAAAATTTCATGTATTGAACTTGTTTAGGTATATGATTTATAGACATAATGTTATAATTAATTCAATTTAAAAAAATGATAAAAAGTAATATTCAAAAAGCCCCCGTTTGTAGTGGTGTGTTTTTATTTATTGCGGTACTGATTTCTTTTGGGTTTACATCAATTATACCTTCAAATGGAAACAAGGGACTAATAGAAATATTGAGTTATAATATCCATTATGGCTTGGGAATGGATAGAAAATATGATTTGAAGCGAATTGCCAAGGTAATTGTAAGTCACGACCCGGATATTGTAGGGCTACAAGAAATCGGCGATTCTACGATGGCAGCAGAATTAGGCCGCTTAACAGGAATGAGAGCTGTTTTTGGTCAATCTTTAGGAAGAATGGATGGCTATGGAGATGCTAAAATTTCTGCAATACTGACAGGCGATTTAAATGCCACACCAGAAAGTGCCCCTTTGAAAAAGTTGGAAGAAAAAGGGGGGGGGGTGCAAAAAACACTGGGTAAAGAGCAAAAAACAATAGGTTCAAAAAACTCCAAAAAACAAATCGACTATGTTTTGTTTAGACCTAATAATAGCTGGAAAGTTGTCGATGTTGAAGTTCTTGATGAACCCATAGCATCAGATCACTTGCCAATTTTAATGACTTTAGAACTTTTATTTTAAATTAAATGAGATTAAAAAAAATAAGTATAGTCCTTGGAGTTATATTTCTTACAGCTCTAACAGGTTTTCAGATTCAACCATCTAAAACCTCACAAACTAAACCCTTGAAGGTGATTAGTTATAATATTTGGAATGGTTTTGATTGGGGTAAGGATATTGCCCGAAAAACCAAATTTATAGATTGGGTAAATACCCAAAAACCCGATGTATTTGCTTTGCAGGAATTGTGCGGATATACACAGGAAAAACTGCTGGCTGATGCTAAAAAATGGGGTCATAATTATGTCGAAATTCTTAAAACTTCTGGTTATCCTGTTGGTATTACATCAAACAAACCCATAGAAGTAAAAGAAAAAATATTGGATGGAATGCACCACGGTGCTTTACATTGTAAAGTTGATGGTATAGACATTTTTGTGATTCATTTTTCACCATTTAGCCATCAAAAAAGACTGGAAGAAGCAAAAATTATATTAGACAAAGTATCTAAACTTTCAAATGAGCAAAACAAGTATCTGGTTTTAGGCGATTTTAATTCATTGTCACCTTTTGATGCCCATTTATATAAAGATAGAACGTGGCTTATAGAAGGTATGAAAGCTTCTGAAAAAGAACACGGTCATATTAGAAATTTATTAAACGACGAATTAGAATTTGGTGTTATTAGCTCACTTTTAGGCTATCCTTTAATTGATGTCACTCAAAAATTCACTACTGCCTGGGACGATAAAGTGAGTTGTCCAACCCAAATTTTCGAATCCGAAAAAGGAAAAGGGCGTAATAGAAATTCCACCCGGATAGATTATATCTTAACCTCACCTTTTTTAGCAAAGAAAAGTGTAAATGCCAAAGTATTAATCAAAGAAGAAACTTATTATTTATCAGACCATTATCCGGTTTTAGCTGAATTTGATTTGAATAGTAAAGAATAGGCAGAAAGATTACATCGCGAATATTTGAGTGGTTGCAATTCCAGAATGTACAACGTTTTATAATTGAATACAAGTAAATTAAATTTTTAAGAATGATAAAAAATGCAGTCTTACTAATTTTTGGATTTCTAGCATTGCAAGTACATGCACAAAATGCAGATGCTGAAATTTATTCAGGCGATCAATTAAAATATATTGGTATGCCTGTGGGGGGCATCAATGCGGGACAAGTATATTTAGGTGGCGATGGCGAATTGTGGTATTGGGATATTTTTAGACACAGCGACAATTAAAAATGTACGCTTTTATGCCTTACCGGGAGAAGCAGGTACCATTATGTGTACATTTCCAAAAGATGGTGCATCAAAAGCGAGGGGTACCAAGGCTGCTGAATGGGATAATTTGGTCGTAGGTTATTTTAGTGGATCCATGACCGGATTCACTTATCAAGCAGCTGCGCACATGATTGCAGAAGGTTTGGTAGATGAAGGAATGACGATGATCAGAGCCATACACGACCGCTATGCACCTATTAAAAGAAATCCATATAATGAAATTGAGTATGGTAATCATTATACCAGGGCGATGTCAAGTTATGGTGCTTTTATTGCCGTTTCAGGTTTTACTTTAAATGAACCAATTGGAAAAATTGGCTTTGCTCCCAAGGTCTCTCCGGAAGCTTTTAAATCAGCATTTATTACCGGGAATAGTTGGGGAACTTTTACACAAAAAAGAAATGATACCCATCAAGAAAATTCAATTGCTGTGAATTACGGGAACATTAATTTAAAGAGTATTAATCTTTCCTTAAACAAAGAAAATTGCACGGATGTAAAAGTTTTCGTTAATGGTAAAACTTTGGCGAATCAATTTAAAACTGTAAATAATGAGATAAGCATTTCGATAAAAAGTACAATGTTACATGCGGCGGATACGGTAAAAGTTATAATTGAATATTGAATAAAGTGCCATTTTATACTTTTAGTAGAAGCTTAAAAAAATAGAAAGAAAAACCTGAAAATGATATTGCCGGTTTATTTTACTTCGGAAAATTCAGTAAGGTTTGGTCAAATTAGAACAACCAATAAATTATATTTATATGTCAATTGTCCAATCATTTTTTAATAATACGCCAGTGAAAGCAGCATTTGAGCTGCCACAACAGGAGATCCCTAAATCGGCAAACGTGTTGATTATTGGAGGTGGTATAGCCGGTACATCAATTGCCTACCATTTTGCCAAGGCCGGATGGAAAGATGTTTATTTACTAGAACAAAATAAACTATCGTCTGGCACAACATGGCATTCTGCAGGTCAGGTTGGTCAACTACGTAGTAGTTCTGCGCAAACGCAGGTCAACAGGGAATCGGCAAAACTGTATGCCCGTTTAAAGGAAGAAACCGGCCATGATCCCGGTTGGCTAAATTGTGGTGGTTTGCAATTGGCTTCCTCCAAAGAACGTATGTATCAGCTGGAGCGTATGGCATCAATGGCCGATGTGTTCAGTATTGAGGCAAATGTGATTTCTAACGAAGCGTGTAAAGAATATTGGCCAATGCTCAATATCGGGGATTTAGTTGGTGGTGTATATCTACCGGGAGACGGACGTGTTTTACCGGGTGAGTGCACCATTTCACTGGCAAAAGGTGCCATGCAAGGAGGCGTAAAAATTATTGAAAATATAGAGGTACAAGAGCTTGTTTATCATCAGTCTCATGCTGGAATAAAAACAATTACTGGCGTAAAAACCAATCGCGGTGAAATACTAAGTCAGTGGGTTGTTATGGCCGGAAATATGTGGATGCGTCAACTTGGTTTAAAAGCAGACATTGACATACCCGTGTATCCTTGTGAGCATCATTACGTAATTACCAAACCTATTGAAGGTGTTACCAGAAATTCCCCCTGCACACGTGATCCCGATGCAGGGTTATATTTTAGGGCACTTGACGATGGAGGGTTAAAGCTAGGGGCATTTAAAAAACGGTCAAAGCCATGGCAGATTAAGGATTACGTTCCTAATGATTTTGCTTTCGATTTGTTGAAGCCCGATTGGCCAGATTTTAAAGAACCTTTTGCAGATCATATGCACCGTTTAAAAGGAATAACCAGGGATGATGTGGTGAAGTTTGTTAATGGTCCTGAAGCATTTACACCTGACAATAACTTCATTATGGGACAACCATTTTTAACCGAAGGACTTTTTGTAGCCGGGGGTTGGAATTCAGCTGGCATTGCCTGTGCTGGAGGTGCTGGAAAATACGCCGTTGAATGGATCGAAAATGGAGGTATGACAATGGATTTAAATTCAATAGATATTAGACGTTTTATACCTTTTCAAAATGGCAGAAAATATTTACAGGAACGTGTTAGTGAAGTTTTAGGACTTCATTATCAAATGGCCTGGCCTGGACGCCAAATGGAAACCTCAAGAAGTATTCGCTCAAGTGCCCTATATAAAAAACACAAAGCCAATAATGCATGCTTTGGGGAAGCGGCGGGCTGGGAACGGGTACTTTATTTTGCGCCGAAAGGTATAGAGCCCAAAACCGAATATTCGTTTATACGTCAAAACTGGCATGATTGGGTAATAAACGAAGTTAACGCCTGTCGCCAAAATGTTGCTATTTTAGACCAATCGTCCTTTGCTAAATTCACTTTCAAAGGGCCGGATGCTTTGGAAATCCTTCAAGAATTATGCGGGGCCAATATCGATTGTGATATTGGGCGAACCGTATATACTGGGATGTTCAACGAAAAAGGGACATTTGAGTCCGATTTAACAGTACTTCGTCAAAGTGAAGACACTTTTTATATTGTTTCGGGAACTGGGCAACAGTTAAAGGACTTTGATTGGATTTCCCGACATATTGGGGAACGTGACGCAAGGCTTAAAGATGTGACAGAAGAATACAATGTTGTATCCGTAATGGGGCCAAATGCTCCCAAGGTTCTTAATAATCTAGATCCAGAAACCTTTCCCTTAGAATCACCAAAGTACGGGTCAACTAGAATACTTACAATGGGTGGTGAGGAAATTCAGGCCCTAAGAATGAGTTATATTGGCGAGCTAGGGTGGGAGTTGCATGTTCAAACAGACCAAACGTGTTTGCTTTATGATGCTATTTTAAAAGCTGGTGAAAATTTCGGAATTCGCCCAATTGGTAACCATGCCGTTTCTGCCATGAGAATCGAAAAAGGATTTCGCGCCATTGGTCATGAACTTTCGCCGGATGAAACCCCTTTGGAAGCCGGTTTAGGTTTTGCAATTGATTGGGACACCAACTTTTTAGGAAAGAAAGCCCTACTAGAACAGAAAAAATCTGGCCTTGAAGGCATGAAGAAAAGATTGGTGTGTTTTGTTTTAGAGAACCCCGAAATTACTTTATGGGGCACAGAGCCCATTTTATGGAACGGTAAAATTTCGGGATATACAACAAGTGCAAGTTATGGTCCAACGCTCGGGGCCAGTGTTGCCATGGGTTACCTTAAAAATCCGAATGGAGGTACAATTCGAAGCACTGACTTAGAGGAAAATAAATTTGAGATTGTGCAAAATGGCATTCGTTATGCGGCGAAAGCATCTATAAAAGCCCCACTTTAACGATTGGATTAAAGTGCGATTACAAATCACACTAAAAAATATAAATTCAAAAAAATGAATCCACAAGTAGTTGCCTTTTTAATAAAATGCCCTGATCAAAAAGGAATCATTGCAACATTAACAGGTTTCTTTTATAAGGAAGGGTCTATTGGCCCAAGTAGATCAAGAATTGAAAGTAAAAGCTGCAGAGTACGAAGTTCTAGATAATTCAGTTGAACTATTAAAAGTCTATCACAAGCTAACCAACGAACAAGGACTAATGAGTCGGGGTGAAAATACCGTTTATAAAGGTGAAAATTTAACAGCCATACAAGAAGAAGGCTATGAATCTGTGCTGATACAAGGTTCGGGCACGTTTGGGATAGAAAGCGTTATCAGCAGTGTGGTTGGCAAAAATGATGTATTGCTTATTCTGGCCAACGGCGCTTATGGCGAACGCATTGCAAAAATGGCGATCATCCATCAGCTAAATCATCATGTTGTCCGCTTTGAAGAAGATGAAATAGTAACAGCGGAAGCTACGGAAGTTTTCCTGCAGGCTCATCCTGATATCAGCATGTAATTCTACCCGCACGAATACACCAAGCCCCGCCTTTCCAAAATTCTCTACTGAGGCGCATCGTTATACGCATATTTGTCAAAGAAACCGAACAAATATTATGGAACATAAAATACAAAAAAAAACGACCAACATAGGATTATTTATCACCAAATGAATTCTATTTAACTAAATTTATAAATCAAAAAGGTGCACCTGCCTGCCCTGCCTACCCTGCCTACCCTGCCTACCGCCAGGCAGGCGCAGGCAGGTTTGTGACTTGAACTCAGCAAATCAATTTTAAAAATCAATCAAATTGGGTAAATCAGGAAAAATACGATACCATTGGCCGGATGGCGACCTTGATGAGTCGTTAAGATACGATGATTCCAGTCAATTTGGGGATACCCCTTACGATGTAACAATTATTGGCGCAGGAATAGTAGGGTGTGCCCTGGCCTATAAACTTTCCCAATATAAATTGAAAATCCTTTTAGTTGATAAAAATTATGATGTTGGAGAAGGCACCAGTAAGGGAAGCAGTGCAATTATACATACGGGATTTGATGCTCCGGTAGATACTTTGGAATCCAAGCTTGTTTCAAAGGCTTCAGAACAATGGCCGGAATTAGCCAGAAAGCTTAAAATTCCGTTCGAAGAGTGTGGTGCATTGGTATTAGCCATAAATGAAGAGCAGAATACTCAATTGGGAAAAATTCATGAAAAGGCGTTGAAAAATGGTGTTACAGATATTCAGTTAATGAGCGCAGAAACTATACGAGAACTTGAGCCTGAAGTTACAGATGATGTTATGGGGGGAATACTTGTCCCAAGGGAATCGATTGCAGATCCATTTTCTGCATCAATTGCTTTTGCAGAAATCGCTAAGTCAAATGGAACAGATATTCTCCTTGGAATAGAAATCGTAGCATTTGAAAATTTAGATGATGGTATTAAAACAATAATTTCACACAGCGGCAATAAAATAAACACGAAGATAATTGTAAACGTTGCAGGTCTGGGGAGTGAAAAACTTGCGAAATTATACAAAGGTGAATTATTTGATACAAATCCCAGGCGCGGGCAATTTCTAATATTTGATAAGTACAGTCGTTCAAAAGTAAAGCATATTTTGCTTCCTATACCAACAGCACAAACAAAGGGTGTATTGGTAATCCCAACAATCTTTGGGAATTTAATAGCAGGCCCAACAGCCGAAGATTTCTCCCATGGCGATAGTTTCTTGACAGATACTGAAACCGATAAACTTCAGGATTTATTGGATGGAGCTTCAAAATTATATCCGGGACTACAAAGCCAACCTACGATTGGTTCATTTTCAGGTGTGCGCTCAAACTGCAGTCAGGGAAGTTATTGGATACGAAGTAATGATAATCATTCTGGCGTCCTTACCGTTGCAGGTATCCGTTCTACCGGATTTACATCGTCACCTGCTTTAGCTGAATATCTGGTCGATAGGTTAAATAAAGACCTTGGTTTAGTTTTAGAACCAAACCTAAAGGCAGTAGACAGTCGCTCTGAAAAAAGCTGGCCGGGATGGTGGAAGAGTCCTTATGATAAAAAAGGAGTGGTTGAAAAAAATCCTGATTACGGTGAAATTGTATGTTTCTGTGAGCAAATTACCAGAGGTGAAATTATTGAGCATTTAGATTCTCCGCTAAAACCGCGTACTCTTGACTCAATAAAACGTAGAACTCGT
>JBDNGV010000293.1:0-17535 GCA_041689125.1 Daejeonella sp. | reverse complement strand
TCTGAAAATTGAAACTCTGCATTTCAGCTCCATCGCGGGGAAGTGTCGCCATCATAGAAGCCAAACTCTCGCGGGAAAGATTCTTTTTGGCTATTTCGAGATCATCATCAGCAAATTTCATGGTCATGAATTCTTTTTTGAATTCATCTGTGCTTGCCCATGGATAGACTCTTACACCGGGAAGATTAATTGATTCCTGCTGCATTTTCATCAGTATGGTATACTTGTTATCCACCAAACTAGTGGGTATAATCATTGCCTCACGTCTATAACCTACTGCTGTAAAAGCAAGGGTATCACCTTCATGGGCTACAAATGAAAAATATCCTTTATAATTTGCCGCGTAAAACTGATCTCTGCCGGTAAGGTTAGTGATGGTTACATAAGGCACTACCGTATTACTGTCGCGGTTCACAATTATCCCCGAAAACTGCACAATCTTCTTCTCTCCTACCTGAGAAAACCCCGAAAGACTACAAATTAAGCAAATAAGGAATAACCAATTACGCATCGTGCAATTTAATAAAATCGTATCTCAGTGTTGTTAAATTATGTTAAACCAGACAATTTTTACAGATAAGAATCTGTTATTATTGTAATCTTTCAGGCAATATAGCCGCAGGATCTTCAATATCTGTCAGGTTTACCGCTTCTACACCGGTTATTTCAGGAACCGCCCTCTTAATCGCCTGCTCAATACCGGCTTTAAGTGTCATTATACTCATTGGGCATGAGCCACAGGAACCTAAAAGACGTAATCGCACAATATTTTCGGGAGTTATTTCTTCAATTGATACATTTCCTCCATCTGTTTCAAGATATGGTCGGATAGTGTCCAATGCATTTTCAACCCTTTTCAACAAATCCATGATATAGTATTTATATAAAGATACAAAAAATTTAAAAAATGCTATTTAGCCGCGTTCAGAATAGCTACTTGCTGAGCTACCCGTTCTGCAATCTGCATAAATACCGGACCAAGGATATTATCTTCTTCCATAATTACCGGCTTTCCAATATCGCCTGCATCACTGATACTCTTTACCAAAGGTATCTCTCCTAAAAACGGGGCATTAAATTGTTCTGCAAGTGCCCTTCCGCCATTTTTTCCAAATAAATAGTACTTGTTTTCAGGCAATTCAGCAGGCGTAAAATATGACATGTTTTCAACCACTCCGATCAATGGAATCTTGATTGAATCCATCAGGAACATGCCTACACCTTTACGTGCATCAGCAAGTGCCACATTCTGAGGGGTAGTTACAATCACTGCACCTGTCACCGGGAAACCCTGCGAAACAGTGATATGGATGTCACCCGTTCCGGGAGGAAGATCAACCACTAAATAATCCAGTTCACCCCAGTCGGCATCATTAAACAACTGTTTTACCGCGGTCGAAACCATCGGTCCGCGCCATGGCACAGGCTGGTTCGGATCAGTAAAAAATCCGATCGACAATAATTTTATTCCATATTTTTCAATGGGTTCAATTCTTGTTTTTCCTTCTGCATTCTGAGATGCTTTAGGACGAGCATCTTCTACACCAAACATGATCGGAATAGAAGGCCCATAAATATCAGCATCAATAAGTCCTACACTTGCACCTTTCTTTGCAAGGCCAAGTGCCAAATTTACAGCTACAGTTGATTTTCCCACTCCCCCCTTTCCCGAAGCAACAACAATTATATTTTTAATACCTGCTAGAGTTCTATCTGGCCGGCTGGTTACTCTGGAAGTCATATTAATGGACAATTCAATATCTTTACTCACAAAATGCCGAATTGCATTCTTACAGGCATTTTCGAGCATTGCTTTCATCGGACAGGCCGGAGTAGTGAGAACTACCGAAAAACTAAGTTTATTTCCGTCGATCTTGAGATCTTCAATCATATTTAAAGTAACCAAGTCTTTTTTAAGATCCGGATCCTCTACATGGCGCAATGCATTGTATACCTGTTCTTGTGTGATCATTTTTGAATATGAAGAAGAAAATATTTTACTATGTTTATCACAAATCTACTAAAAGTGGAAGGCTTATTGATAAAGGTTTAAGGTTTTTACAGTGAACTGACTTGTAAGCCCGGCGTTTCAAACTTAAATAGCTTATCTTTCCCATTAGTGGAGAATTCATCCCATGCAAATATCCAATAAACAGCATAAAATTATAGGCATTGTATCAATAAGCCTTCTTGGACTATTATTGGTTGGAAGCGTTATTGCATTTACAAAACGTGAGGCATTACTCAGCTCTGCAATCAAGAAAGCAATCAGCAAAGCTGATAAAGAGTATGATCTTGAACTTAAAATAGAAAGCGCAGAATTCGTCGGCTTGAGCAGTGTCAGCTTTAAGAATATTACCTTGGTTCCCCGTGGCCGGGATAGCTTGGCCAGGATACTAAAGTTCAGGGTAGGTGTCAAGTTATTCCCTTTAATTTTTGGAGATATAAAACTTTCTGAGATTAAACTGGACAGGGGAATAATCAATCTGGTTAAAAGAGATTCGGTAAGTAATTATGATTTTATTTTTCGAAAGAAAAAATCGGATGAATCCGATGAAAAGTCCGAAATAGATCTTGCCAGACTGGCAAACAGCCTAGTCAATCAACTGTTGTATAAAATTCCGGATGATATGGACATCCGAGATTTTGAGATCAAATTCAGGGATGATTCGGGTTCAGTCAGTTTATTCACTCGAATTGCAACAATTGATGATGGGGATGTGAATTCAACCATTCTGGTCAATGGGAATGAGTCAACCTGGCATGTTGAGGGAACTGTTGATCCTGGAGATAAGCAACTGGATCTGAAACTTTTTGCAGATAATAAAAAAGTAGAATTACCTTATCTAGAAAAGAAATTCGGGCTAAAACTGAACTTTGATACGGCAATGACCCAGATGAGGGATGTTAACCGAAGCGGAAGCCAGCTGGAAGTGAACGGCTCTTGGAGAGTCAAAAATCTACTGGTTAATCATTCTAGGATTGCCGGGAATGATGTCATTGTTCCGGATGCATCTCTTGATGCGGATATGGTGTTTGGAAAGAACTTCGTTGCTATTGACAGCACTTCTACATTTCACCTCAAGAATATTCAGATACACCCTTTCATAAAATATACGATTAGCCCATCTAAAATCTATGAGCTGAAACTTCATACAGAAGAGTTGGATGCTCAAGAGTTAATGAATTCATTTCCTCAGGGTCTCTTTGAATCGCTTGAGGGGATACAGGTAGCCGGAAAACTGCAATACAACCTCGATTTTTATCTTGATTCTAAAAATCCGGATAATGTAATTTTTAATTCGGGATTAAGGAATGAGGGATTCAAAGTTATCAAATGGGGTAAAACCAATCTTCAAAAGATCAACAATATTTTCGTTTATACCCCACATGAATATGGAAAACCAATGCGGGATATAATTATAGGATCAGAGAACCCGAATTTTGTACCTATCGATCAGATTAGTCCGTATTTAAAGAACGCCTTGCTAACAGCAGAAGATCCATCATTTTACAGTCACAATGGCTTCGTAGAGGCCTCCATCCGGAATTCCATTATAACTAACTTTAAAGCGAAGGCCTTTAAAAGAGGAGGAAGTACAATCTCTATGCAGCTTGTCAAGAATGTTTACCTGAACCGGCAAAAAACACTGGCAAGAAAAATCGAAGAAATACTCATCGTGTGGATTTTGGAAGGTGGCAGGCTTTCGACCAAGCAGCGAATGTTTGAAACCTATCTTAATCTGATTGAATGGGGAAGAAATGTTTATGGGATTGGTGAAGCATCTAGGTATTATTTTAATAAGCACCCTTCAGAACTTAGTCTCGGTGAGGGAATTTTCTTAGCAAGCATTGTACCGCGCCCAAAATCAGGTCTTTACAGGTTTGAAGGAGATGGCAGCTTAAGATCGGGCCTTTCATCTTATTTCAATTTTATAGGAGGAATAATGGCTAGGCGCGGCATGGCTGAACCGGATAGCACCGGATATGGATTTTGGAATGTCAGATTAAAAGAAAGTTTGAGATCAGGAATACCTTTGGCCGACTCACTTATTGTCGATAGCCTGTTGATCGATGATGAATTAGAGGATAAAGAAACTTTTCTGCAGGAGATTTTTGGTAAGAAACGCCTAGATACCATCAATGTTAAAGAACTCAATAAGTTAAAAATAGTACCCAAAGACACCATTCTAATAAATAATCTCAGCCGGAAGGATAGAAGAGAACAGCGAAAAAATGAGCGGGATTCGAAAAATAAAAATCAATAATAAAACCCTTATATCTAAATTTATACCATGAGGATAGAAATTGATGAGAAGAATTTTGAACTGATGCTGGAATTGGATCAGATCGAAAAGCGAATCCGTTTATTGGGTATCCAGTTAAATGTGGATTATGAAAACAGGATACCGGTATTTGTTGGTGTATTAAATGGGAGTTTCATCTTTCTAGCTGATCTGATGAAAGAGATTAATATTGCTTCAGAGATTACTTTCGTGAAAGTGTCATCCTATAAAGGTGATAAAAGTAGCGGAAAGGTTAAGGAAGAGATGGGCCTACAAATGTCTTTAAAAGACAGAGATGTGATACTAGTGGAAGATATTGTTGATAGCGGAAAAACCCTGCGCTTTCTGCTGGATATGATCTATAAAGAGAAACCGGCCTCTATCAACGTATGTACCCTTTTGATGAAACCTAAATCATTAAAAACAAATTTTGACGAGATCAGTTATGTAGGTTTTGAAATACCCGATGATTTTGTGGTTGGATTCGGGCTAGATTACAATGGATTGGGAAGAAACCTAAATGATATATATAGAGCAATTTAATCCTGAAATTAAACAAGTCACAAAGGCCCTTTAAATCTAAAATCGTAATTTCGCAGCGAAATGAGCTATAAAAAAATGACCATACACAAGGAAGGCTATACCTCAATAGCACTTTGTATTCTATTAATTTTCGTTTTAAATGCGATTGTAAATTTCCTTCTTCCCGAAACTTTATGGTTTCGATGGATCATTTACATCCTCTCTTTTGCCCTGTTTTTTATCATCCTTCAGTTCTTTAGAAGCCCATATATTGAAGCTATAAAGAATGATAAACATATAATTTGCCCTGCAGACGGCAAGGTAGTAGTCATTGAAGAAACTGAAGAAACCGAATATTTAAAAGACAGAAGAATCCAGATATCTGTATTTATGTCGCCAATTAATGTTCATGTTAACAGAAATCCTATTTCGGGGATTGTAAAATATTTCAAGTACCATCCGGGGAAATTTCTGGTAGCATGGCACCCAAAATCCTCTACAGAAAATGAACGTACTACGGTGGTTGTTGAAAACAATCAAGGAGTGCCCGTTTTATTCAGACAAATTGCAGGAGCGCTGGCAAGAAGAATAGTTTGTTATTCGAAAGAAGGCGAGTCAGCAGAACAGGGAGAGGAGTTTGGATTTATAAAATTTGGCTCAAGAGTTGACCTTTTCTTACCTTTAGGAACAGAAATTAAAGTCGGATTGGGTGAAGTAGTAAAAGGTGGCATCACCGTTCTGGCTCATTTGAAATAATAATTAAATAAAATAAAAAGATGAAACAAATTTCAGGATTTTTAGCGATGGCATTCCTTGCAGGAACGTTATCAGTAACAGCACAAACACAGCCAAATCAAAACACAAAACCGGCAGAAAAAAAGGAAAGCAAAATGTGTGGTAAAGATTGTAAAATGAGCTGCTGCAAATCTAAACCGGAAGAAAAGAATACAAAAGCACCGGCGAAAAAAAACTAATTTTCTAAAAAAGAGAACCGGGCTTAATGGGTTCGGTTTTTTTATTCCCCGATATTTTCCTGATAAACCAAATTCAAACTCAGGTTTAAAAAAGTAAATTAACGTGAGTTCAATAGAATGATATTTTATTAGAGTTTAGGATGTTTTTTTGCTGTTTTGATAAGGCTTCTATTTTGGGGAAACCTGCTGTTGTGCCTTTATTAAACAAGATGACTACCATCCGCAGATTTTTCCCCCACATATTCGTGGATAACGGTTTGTGATGGGAATGCAAAACCAGCACCATTATCCATTACAATACCCATGATCTTATAATTTAGATCCTGACGAATACGCATATACTCATTGTAATCAACGATCTCAATAAAATAGAGTACCTGTATATTCAAAGAAGAATCGCCAAGGTTTTGTCCAAAGTACGAATCACTGTGCTTCTGAAACCAACCTTCTCAACTGTACCTTCATACTTATCAATTATGACCAGATCGCCAACTAGGAAAGGCTTGAAAACAAAAAAGCCTCCCAGAGATGATCCGGGAGGCAATAAACCTATAAAAAAATTACACTCTTTTAGACTTGATACGAGCAGCCTTACCGGTTAATTCACGTAGGTAAAACAATTTCGCTCTGCGAACTTTTCCATGACTGTTTACGTCAATCTTATCGATGTTAGGAGAATTAACAGGGAAGATACGCTCTACACCCACTCCATTTGACATTTTACGTACGGTAAAAGTCTCATTCACACCCACACTATTACGCTGGATAACCACACCCTGATAGATTTGGATACGTTCTTTATTTCCTTCGCGAATTTTATAGTGAACACTAATGGTATCACCGGCTTTGAATGCAGGAACTTGCTTTTTAACTGCTGCCTGCTCTTCAACAAATTTTACTAAATCCATGATTTTAAGCTCTTAATTCGATTTTTAGCCCGTAAAAATCGGAGTGCAATATTAGGAAAAATTTTTTACTTAAAAAAGTTTGTTCTGATATTTTTCCATTTATATTTATCTGACAGCACCTTTCAAACAGAAAACAGGTACAATTTATTCCAGCAAATCCGGGCGGCGCTTTTTAGTACGCTCAAGCGCCTGCTCATGCCTCCACTCATTAATGGCAGCCTCATGTCCGCTTAATAGAATATCTGGCACCTTATGCCCCTGCCAATCGGCCGGACGAGTATAAACCGGCGCATCAAGTAGTTCCCCTTGAAAGGAATCAGATAAAGCCGAGGTTTCATCATTCAATACTCCGGGCAACAATCTCACAATACTATCAACTAAAACGGCAGCAGGCAATTCACCTCCAGAAAGCACATAATCTCCGATTGAGATTTCCCTGGTGACAAAAATATCTCTGATTCTTTGGTCGATTCCCTTATAATGACCAGCCAAAATGATTATATTTTTTTTATCGGTAAGTTCATTCGCCATGCTTTGATTAAGGGTCTCACCATCCGGACTCATAAAAATGATCTCGTCATAATTGCGCTCTGTTCTTAGCTTTTCAATGCAATTAGCAAAGGGCTCAATACTCATCACCATTCCGCTGCCGCCCCCATACTGGTAATCGTCAACCGACTTTTGTTTATTGCTTGAATAATCCCTCAGGTTATGAACCACGATCTCGGCAAGGCCTTTGCTTTGGGCCCGCTGTAGGATCGAATGAGCAAAGGGACTTTCGAGCAAAGCCGGTAAAACGGTGATGATATCAAATCGCATGATGCAAAGATAGGCAGAGAGCCCAGATAATTGAAAGAATGTAAGAAATACAATTTCTCCAGATAAAAAAAATCGTTTGATTTTATAAAAAGTTTATGCAACTTTGGTGCAATTGTGAAAAATACCATTAACCATTCTTTACAGTCAACGAAATTGCTGAGAATTATCTCATCTGCATTGATGTTTGTAATTCTTTTGGTTCAGGTCGTCCAGGCATTTCACAATCACAGTCAGAGTAGGCCAAAATCTTATCAAAACGATCAATCGACTATTGATTTAGATTATTCGTCATGTTCTATTTGCTATTATCTGTCAGATACGCAAAGCAATCAACTTAATTATGCTCCTGATAATGCTTTTGTATTTATCAGTCAGGAAGTTGAAAATGCAGTTATATTCAATTTAAGCCGCGTACCTGATTTATCCCTTCCGGGATTTACCAATAAGGGACCTCCCGCTATCTAATCAATCCTTTCAAATGTCTTTTCAAGACAAACCTTTTAGTATTTAAGGCGAATTTGTACGCCTGATTTTTCTAGCAATAAACCGGCACACACTGGCATAGGGATTTTGATCCGCTTGCCTTGTAACATTTGTCGGCAAATGGCCCGGATCAATCAGCCAGACATCTTTTCACATCAACAAAAATTTATTTCCTTGTTTCCGGAATTATATTAAAAAAGTAATGACCCGATCATCTGTTTTAACTTTCCTGATTCTGTTTTTTTTATTTTTCGAATTGCCACGCAGTTTATCACAGCAACGGAAAATAACCGTAAAGGGGCTTATTCTAAAAAGTGAAGACAAAACGCCGATTGAAGGTGTTTTTATCCAATCAGCACAGTCAAATTACTACGCGCTTAGCGGAGCGAAGGGTGAGTTTACCCTTCAGGGACAGGCTCCAGGAAAAATAATCCTAAATTTTTCCTTTTTGGGTCGTAAAGTAATCCAGAAAACGCTTGTTTCATCGAATGACACCTCTCTAGTAATATATATGGAGATATTATCATTAGCTATGAACGAAGTCTCAGTTGTTGCCCAGCAAAGAAAAACTGGCTCTTCATCAGTTATTGGCAGGACGGCTATAAAACATACACAACCTGTAAGTCTGGCAGATGCGCTTCAGCTTATACCCGGGCAACTGGCGGTGAATCCCGATCTCTCTTCCGCACAACAGATAAACCTGCGGCAAGTTCCAAGCAATTCAGATGCATCAAGAGCCAATGCCTTGGGAACAGCAGTACTCCTGGATGGTATCCCACTTTCCAACAATGCCAATATGCAAAGCAATGTAACCATACTAAACTCGCCTCCGGGTGCTCTTCCAGCATTCTCATCTGTTGCAGGAAGAGGTAATGACCTGAGACAAATCCCTGCAGATCAAATTGAGACCATTGAGGTTATACGCGGTGTTCCATCTGCCCGTTATGGTGATCTTACCTCCGGGGCGATTCTTGTTACCACAAGGGCGGGTGCATTCAAACCGCAGTTCACAACCCGTTTAAATCCAAATCTTATAGAGCAAAATGCCGGGTTTGGGGTCAAAATGAAGGGAAACAGTATACTTTCCGTTGATAATGATCTTACCATTTCACAAGATGATCCAAGAAATACGCTCTCTCAGTTTACACGAATTACTTCTCAATTCACCTGGTCTAAACCGTGGTTGAAAAACAATAAACTGTTTACCACAGCACGCATTGCCCTATTCAGCACGCTCGATGAAAACAAACAAGACCCCGATGATCTTCGCTATCAACGTAAAATATTTAGCCGCGACCAGGGATTCCGTTTCAGCAGTAATGGCAACTTCAATACGAACAACTCTCTTTTTTCATCCTTAAATTATGACTTCGGGCTAAGCTATACAGACCAAGATAGTTATCTGCAGGAACTCGTTACTCGGGATCTTTTCCCGGTAAGTGATGCCACAACAAACATCACTCAAGTGGGCAGATACGGAGAAAGTGAATATTTAAGTATAGTAAATACATCAGGTAAACCACTTTCAGTATATGCTAGACTGGAAGGAACAATATTCAGAACTTCGGCATCATTTCAGGAGACAAATAATGTATCCAATCAACTAATACTGGGCACAGAATTTCGGCATGATGGCAATAATGGTACTGGACGAATCTTCGATCCAACAAGACCACCGCGACAGAATTATAGTGCCGGCGACAGGCCTAGAACCTATTCGGATATACCGGCCTTAAAACAACTGAGCTATTATGCTGAGAACAAATTTGCCATCAATCTGTTAAATAGAGAGATCAATCTCCACACGGGCTTGAGACTTGATAATATACAACCAATCAATCCTCTGAAAGGTAAGTTTGGCAATGTTTTAGCGCCTCGAATCAATCTTGCTGTTGAAACTTTTAAAAACCTGAGGGTTAAGGCAGGTTATGGCCTGACCTCTAAAGCGCCTACATTATCATACATCTATCCGGGTAACCGATATTTTGATCTGGTCAATTTCAATTACTATGCTACCAACCCTGCAGAAAGGTTAGTAATGATCACAACCATGGTATTTGATACCAATAATGAAAACCTTAAATCTTTCACCTCAAGAAAGTTTGAAACAGGACTAGACTATGAATTCGCGGGGTTTTTTGGCTATATCACCGCGTTTAAAGAACTAAACCGGGGCGTATACGGTACAAACCGAGAAGTTGCGGCTGTGGGTGTAATCAAGTACCAGCCACTGCAACTTCCTGTTGGAAAGCCTCCTGTACTTGATCCCATTCCTTTGAGAGTTGATCAGTTCTATGCTGCATACGATAAAACGGCAAATAACCGCAGAATTGAAAACACAGGCGTTGAATTTCAGTTCGACACGCCACGCCTTACAAGTATTAATACTTCCTTTAATTTCACAGGGGCATTTATAAAAACCATTTCCTACGATAATGGTGAAGCGGTTGATGCAAATCGGGCTGTATTCAGTAATGTGATACCCTCCCGTATTCCAATTTTCAAATCAGGATTTGGAAATGAGGGGCAACGATTTAATACCAGCCTTCGCTTTGATACTAGAATCCCACAGCTCCGCTTCTTAATATCAGGTTTGGTTCAAACCGTCTGGACAAACAGCAATAGAAATTTAGATCTCAGCCCTTTTCCAATAGGGTTCGTAGACCGAATGGGCAAAATTGTTTATTTAACAGAAGACGAGGCCCAACAAAATCAGTACAAGGACCTTAAAAGAGCACTCAATACAACACTTCAAAATCAGGACTTAGCCCCCGCATTATGGTTATTGAATTTGAGACTAACAAAAGAGTTCAGAAATAAAAGCAGCCTAGCATTTTATGTAAACAATGTACCCGGAGACCAGGGTAGATATTTCAATACCATTAGCCAAACCTATGTTAAACGCAATCAAAATCTCTTTTTCGGAGCAGAATTCACCATCACTTTATAAATAAAAACAATTAAAAATTATGAAAACAACCACAAAAATCTTATTGCTTATCATGGTATACAGCTCTCTTAACTGGGCTTGTAAAAAAAGGGACAATACTGTACAAACTGCCACAGTGCAGGTAAAAGTTATGTACCCAGATAATTATAGTGAGCAAAATGTTGCAAATGCTGAGGTAAAACTGACCAGCAAGTCCATTGGAAGTGTATTCAGCGCATCTACTAGCAGTTCAGGAATTGCTGTTTTTCAGGATGTTATACCAGGCACTTATGATGTTACGGTTACCAAGGCTCTAAATGGTCCCGAAGCCCAGAATTTAACCGGAATTTCACAGGCTATCACTTTAAACGCCTCAAAGACAGATGTTGTAGTTAGCCCAGTGGGCGGATCTACTATTGAGCTCAAATTATCCGGATCTGCCGCAGGAAACTTACTAATCAAAGAGGTTTATTTTACCGGATCCCGAACACCATCGGGAGGAACCTATTTTTCTGATCAGTTTGTAGAGATATACAATAATTCCACGGATGTAATTTTCCTTGATGGGCTTTGTATTGCAGATATCTTTGGTAATTCCGGACTGATCAATACAACATCCTTGCCTAGCCCTTTCAGAACAGATGCTGACAACTCTTACGCATCAAATGTATGGCGCATCCCGGGAACCGGAAAACAATTTCCTCTGAACCCGGGCACCAGCATAGTCATTGCTCAGGATGGTGTAAACCACAAAGAGGCTACATTGAATCCTAATAGTCCGGTAGACCTGTCAAAAGCAGATTGGGAAACCTATAATGAACGCCCGGATAACCGAGATGCAGATGCACCGGGTGTACCTAATCTTGAAAAGGTCTACTTCACTGGAGGCTTTGACTGGTTAATAACTGTTTTTGGTCCGGGATTAGTCATTTTTAGAACCGATGATTTCTCAAAACTTGAGAGGCTGACTGTGCCGGGAAGTACCAGTACTAGAGAATATATTAAGATACCAAACACTATCGTAATAGACGCTTTTGAGGCCTTAAAAGATGCCGGAAGCACAAGCTTTAAACGGATTCCAGTTGCATTGGATGCGGGATTTGTATTTGCATCCGATACCTATACTTCCGAAAGTTTCCGCAGAAAAACAAGAACCACAATCAATGGGAGAAGAGTTTTGCAGGATACAAATAACAGTGCAAACGACTTTGAACGGTTAACCAAACCAAGTCCAAAAGCATTTTAATATACACAGATGTATAAAAAAAGGGTTTTATACGTATTAGTTTTTCTGTTTGCCATTGCCGGAGATATGCCGGTAATGGCGCAGAATAATCCGGATTCCCTCCTACTTTTCAGGGAGAAATTAACAAACATTAACTGGAACATATCCAAAAATCCTGCATGGATTAACGATGTAAAAATACCCCAGTTTACCCGTGGCGGTTTAATCTATGAATTGAAAGAGGGGGATTTTAGAAGACCTCAGGAACCTAATAAAGAGCAGCTGACAGGATTTGGTGGAGAAGGGTTCAGCCGCCTCAAAGGCTGGACGTTTTATGGCGGGTTTAATTATTTAAAACTCCGACGCGATAGCATCAAATATTCAAATGTTGCCAGGCCATATGACGGAAATCCGTTTATCACGGCTGATTCGGTAGGTGGAAACTGGAAAGGCGATCGGCTAAGAGGAAATCTTCAGGTTGGTTTCCCGGGATTCAGGAAATGGAAAACCGCTCTTGGTCTAGAATATGAAACGGAACAAAGTGCTAGACTGAATGAGCCCAAACCATTGTACCGTTTCCTTAATTATCAGATTCAACCTGCCATTTCTTACGAATTCAATAGCCAGAACAGCCTGAGCTTAACCATGGCGTTTAGCAGAAGGAATGAAACGGTTGAAACCGGCTTCTTTTCAGATAATAATCCGGCTCTGTACAGTATTCGTGGTTATGGTACTTTTTCGAGAGGCCCGGTAGTAACAGCAGAAAGGCGGACCCAAGGATCTGGCCTAAAAGCAGGTATAGATTATAAATACAGTACAGAAAGCTCAGTATTTCTGTTTGGTGCCAGAATAGCCCAGAGAAAAGAAGACATCAATGACGGAGTATCAAGACCTGTTTTTATTGGTGGCTTTGATGAAAACATGGCTGAAGCCTTTTTTATCTATGAACTGAAATCCCAAAATCGGGGTTGGGTAATAGATGCAAAGGCTTGGGTAAGAGACGGAGCCGGCTATGACCCGGTTTTCAATGCGATAAATCCGGCATATTATTTATCCGGAATTAATAGCAGATTGGGCTGGTGGAAACAGGTCAACGAAAAGAAATGGATTAATCTTAATACCCGACCTGGAATAAGCTATAACAACTACCATGAAAGTGTGGCCAAAACTGAATGGACAAGTGTCATGCTTCATCAGGATATCAGTGCCGCATTTTCTTATAGGTTAACAAATAAGATCAAACTATTTGCCGAACCCCTGTTCGGCTTTCATCTCAATTTGCAAAAAAGTCTAATCATAAACCGACCGGGTATTTTGTCGGAAATACTGGTTCGCCCAGACTTTGCGGTGAACAGTACAAACTACTGGAGAAGCATGTTTAGAACATCAGCAGAATATAAAACTAGCGGTTTCAACTACTTACTGGAGCTTTCTTATCAGCATCTGAATGCAAATGATTCATACCAGAACGGTGAAAAAATTGGTGTTAATAATTACATCCAAACTTCCTTAAACATAATTTTTTAATAAACGAACATGAAACAAAAATTGCTGATTTTCACAATAGGCATACTGCTTATTGCCGCATGCAGTAGCACCCGCTATGGTGCTAAACAAGCATATAAAAAGCTTTCACCCGAAGAGAAAGGTATTGCTGACACTTTAATCATGAAAGCACTAGATAATGAGGGGCTATATACTGTTCTGGGTCAATTAAAATCAATGAGCAGTGTAAGCAACTTACAATTGTCTGTGGCTCAAAAGGATAGCTCTGTTAAAGGAGCGCGACAGGTTTCGGATGTAAACTCAGCCGATATCCAAAAGCTGAAAAAATATCAGCGGGTAGTTAATGCGCTCAATTTCGGAGATCTAAAATTTATATTATCTCCATTTAAAATAAATAGCAAAGGGCAGCGAAACATCCAGATCAATCTATACCGCAAAAGTCTGATAGATTCTTTGGCCAATGCAAACCAATCCTTTTATGGGCAGTTTGGCTTTGTAGGGGATACTCAAGCCGAAATACTAATCAACACCACAGAATATGAAAGTAGTTATGATAGGTTCAGATCTTACGGCTACTTGTTTGGATATCCGGAACATGCGGTAAGTTTTTTTGTTGAAGCAGCAATTAGTAATGATAAAACGGGAGTTTTTGTGAAACGAAGTTTCTTTCAAATTCCTGTACATAGCAATTTGAAGGGTCATTTTGTTTATGCAATGCCACTTGATTCCAAACCCGGACCCATAGACTCGGCCATATACAAAAGAGCTGAACACAGTCTGAAAACGTACCACAAGCTTCGCAATGTATACATGAGACCCGATAGTTCAGTAAAAGCATTTGCGTTGATTAATAAACTTTTAAAGACAAATGTCAGATAAAAAAGTAAGTCTGACTACCGCCACAGCTTTAGTTGTTGCTAATATGATTGGTACAGGAGTGTTTACCAGTCTGGGTTTCCAGGTTGGCCCGCTGCCATCAGCACCTGTCTTGATGGTATTATGGCTCTGCGGTGGTATGGTGGCTCTTTGTGGCGGATTGAGCTATATTAAGTTAGCTACCAAATTTCCCGGTACTGGTGGAGAGTACCATTACATCAAAGAATCCTATCCTAATTTTATTGCGATATTGGCAGGTTGCGTATCTGTTTTTGCAGGTTTTGCAGCACCTGTTGCATTAGCCGCAATGGCATGTAGCGCCTATTTATCTATCTATTTCACAGAAATTCCACAAAAATTATTTGCAGCTCTAATAGTAACTGTTATAACCGCATTCCACTGCTTCAATTTAACACTTGGAAGCCGGTTCCAGATCATAAGCACACTTATGAAGGTTCTACTGATCTGCTTTTTTATCATTTTTGGTTTAGTAATAAAAGGAGATGCAAATAGTTTTGCCTTAAAACTTAACCAAATAGAACTTTTGTTTAGCAGCGGATTTGCAACTTCTCTTGTTTATGTATCTTTTGCCTACTCAGGCTGGAATGCAAGTGTTTATATTTTCTCCGAAATCAAAGACCCTGAAAAAAATATCAGAAGATCAATAATAGGTGGGACATTACTTGTGACATTACTTTATACCCTTCTAAATTATGTATTCTTAAAAACCGTTTCAATGAAACAACTAGAAGGTGTAATTGAAATTGGGGCTGCCTCTGGGAATGTGATCTTTGGCGTGTCAGGAGGAAAAATATTTTCTATAATTATCGGTTTACTACTGATATCCGCAATAAGTGCCATGGTTTGGATAGGATCCAGAGTCGTTGAGAAAATGGCTTCTCATCATTCAGTTCAGATTTTCAGCAAAAAAAATAAAACTGGAATACCTGTTCAGGCAATTGGATTACAGTATTTTATAACATTAGTCTTACTTTTTACAGGCACATTTGTTCAAATACTTACTTATACAGGTGTCGTTCTCAGTATTTCTTCTTGCCTGGCTGTTTCGGTCCTATTCAGAAATATTAAAATCACTGATCTCAGGTTCCTGATCGCCCCAATAGTGTATATATTAATCAGCACCATTTCTATTTTAATACTCCTGACCGGGTAGGATGAACCTAAACTATTTAGAATTCCTTAAAAACTAAAATAATTTATCAAGCATTGATCTTCTTATTACAAAATGAACAGGTACCGTAAACAATCAGATTTATTGAATCAGCAGAAAAACCATCGGGTAAAGTAATTCCCGGGATATGAAGGGAATCAAGACAATAGACTTGTGAACAAAGTTTGCAATTTAAATGAACATGGTCGTCATGGTGCTCATCCTCAGAACAGGAATCATTGCATACAGCGTAATTAGCCTTTCCACTAAGGTCAATAATCTTATGAATGATGCCTTTCTCTTCAAAGGCTTTAAGCACCCTGTAAAGGGTAACCCGGTCTATATCGCTGCCCAAAATACCTTCCAGATCAGGCTGGGAAATTGCAGACTTACGTGAAGAAAGAATACCAAGAACGCTTAACCTTGCCTTTGTTCTTTTCAAATCATGCTGTTGTAGCAACTCTTCAAAATTCATCTCGATCGCTTTTTATAAGTTTTTTCAAAAATACTAATTAAAAACAAACGAGTGATTCCAAGCAATTTCAAATTGTTGCCAAAAGTCTTGGCAGCAGGAACTATGAGATAATCGGAATCGTTCCTAAAATAATACCAACCTAATTTTTATTCAATTATTTAAGACTTCTTCATCTTATTAATCCAGATCATTGTGCCCGTTATCGGCAAACTTGTAGCAATTAAGCAGGCTAAAAAATAAAGAATTTTACTGAACCTGCCATAAACATCACCAACATGTATGGCCTTAATTGAATTAGATATACGTTCATTGAACGGCTTTCGGCTGAAAATATCCGTCTGTAATACCGAAGCGGTGTACTGGTCAATCCAGAGTTTATCGGCAGCTACGGGTGCAAAAAAGCCTTTGGGAGTCTTACTAAGTTGCACAGCTTCTGAAGAGTCTGCGGGAAAGCTAATGGTCAGATCACCGGTGTAATTCAGACTTTGATCTGCTACCTTGATAAATGATTCGATCAATAATGGGTTTGCTCCTGATGCCTGAAAATTTGATTTTGGGTTTTTTGGTTTCGGAGCATCTTCAGATTGATAGGTACCTAGTGTTTTTCGTAAACCTTCACGATACCATGGGAATGACCATTGCGGACCGGTGATACCCATCAGGAGCAATAATATGCAGCTGTAAAAACCCAGGCTATTATGAATATCATGATTCACCCGCTTCCAGTTTGCATTCCATTTTATTGTTAGACCCTGTTTCCAGTTTCTTATCTTTTGAGGAAACCAAATGATGATACCAGTTATAACACCAAAAGTAAATAATATTGTTGCCGTACCACTGATATAGCTGCCCAGTTTCCGGTTAGGTAATTCGGCAAATATTGGTTCTTCTATCCGATCGAGCAATAACCAACGATGCAAACTGAACATGAGCTGCATAAATTCAGTAACACCATTTTTATCATCGCTGCTCCCCAATATCTTTCCGGAATAGGGGTTTACCATGTACTGGACACGGCGCGTAGGAGGTTCTGATTTTTCCCCAGATCTTTCCGGGCCCGAAGTCTTTCCTGCTTTTTCACCTATTTTCGGGCTCTTTTTATTCCTCATTTCTATCGGTTTTGCTTCTTCCGGCTTCATGACAGTAAGCACATAACTTCTTTCAGGATCAGCAGGGATCTTAATAGTTATCACCTTTGAATTAGTCTCCTGTCCGACGGTTGCAATTAGCTTTTCTGCCGAAAGTCGTTGGGCACCTGCTGTTTGACTTACTTTATAAAGTTCGGGATTGGACAATTCTCTAATCTCTGTGTTAAAAACATAAATAGTCCCGCTTAAACATATCAGCAATACAATGATTCC
>JBDNGV010000292.1:0-3334 GCA_041689125.1 Daejeonella sp. | reverse complement strand
GAAGGTGGTCGCATGTTATCCAATTTTACATACGACCGCCTTCGGGGTCGGGATTTCGGGCTTTAAATTTTTCTATAAACATTTGACCCCTTCTAGGTCATTTTGCAATGCAAAAATGTAAATTCTGATTATGATATAGTTACACGGTAGCTCTATTGCCGGGAAGACCAATTTGTTATTCACTAGTTTTTATTGTTTTATATGTGCTCATGGTCTTGTCGTTCCTCCTCGCCATGTTTCTTTCTGCTGCAGGAACTTCCCGAAGGGAAGCTTGAGCACAAAAGAAAATATATAAAAAAGCGAAAAACGTAAAAAGAATAATGAAGAGCTAAGAATATTATTTGTATAGCCAAAAATTAAATTTACCCCGGACACTAATGGTTGATAATTGAGAATGAGTGATTGCCGTCATTTCGAACACGCGAGCAATATTTTTCCGTTTAAAATATTTAGCTGCGTGGAGAAATCTGTTGCAAGGAATAAAAGTTTTAAAGGAAAGATAAACTCAAAAACTACTAAATTGAACAGATTCCTCTGTTGTGCCACTATGGGCAAGACGATCAATAATTGTTAACAAATAATGGTTAGTTGATAACTGAGAGTGAAAAATGAACCAGTAGAGAAGCTAGTAAATATTCACATCTAACCAACTAACCATCTAACCATCTAACTAACCACAGACAACAGATAACAGTCAACAGATAACTTTAAGCCAATTTACTTTTTAAATTTACTCGAAACCACCGGTTCTTTTGAGCCTTTCGAGTAATCATAGAATCCATTCCCGCTTTTTACTCCTAATTGACCTGCTGTGACCATTTTAACCAATAGGGGACAGGGAGAATATTTAGGATTTCCAAAACCCTGATGTAAGACATTTAGAATAGCAAGACATACATCCAATCCGATAAAATCTGCTAGCTGTAGCGGACCCATCGGGTGCGCCATACCCAGTTTCATAACCGTGTCTATTTCGTTAACACCTGCTACACCTTCATACAGGGTGTAGATAGCCTCATTAATCATAGGCATTAAAATCCGGTTTGCAACAAATCCCGGGTAATCATTTACTTCTACAGGTATTTTGTTTAGTTTAAGTGACAGCTCCATTATGCTCTTGGTAACTTCATCAGAGCTTGAGTAACCTCTAATTACTTCAACCAGTTTCATTACGGGTACCGGATTCATGAAATGCATGCCAATTACCCTTTCTGCTCTTTTAGTTACTGATGCTATCGTAGTAATCGAGATGGAGGAAGTATTTGAAGCAAGTATGGCCTCAGGCTTACAGTATAAATCCAGATCTCTGAATAACTGAAGTTTAATCCCCTGATTTTCAGTTGCAGCTTCGATAACTAGATCTGCATCATGAACTGCTATAGCAAGATCGGTGAAGGTTTTAATATTATCGATGGTCTTCAGCTTCAATTCTTCAGTAATTAGATTTTTGGAAATTTGCCGGTCAAGATTTTTATGGATTGTTTCCATTCCCCTTTTCAAACTTTCTTCAGAAATATCTACCAAATGCACACTATAACCAGATAAAGCAAAGGTATGAGCAATTCCATTTCCCATTGTTCCTGAACCGATAACTGAAATATTTTCCATTGCTGATTTTAGATTAATCATCACGTGTAAAATTTTGCAAATCCAATAATTGGAGTAAACCAAAACGCAAGTTACATCGTATTTACTATTTTTTAATTTATATGCTAATTTTTACGCTAAACGCTTTAATAAAAATGAATCAGGAGGTATTCGAGAGATTCGTAATTTAAGTTTATATCTTTTTTGCAACAATTTCGTTACAGTAAAGTTACAAATCAAATACATAAATTTTAAGCTAAAACAACTAATCTTGTTAATTAGTCCTCACTAAATGGACTTCCTAACCAAAAATTAAACATAAAACAAATGAAAAGAAAATTACTAGCTTTCTTGTTATTGGGTCTTTTTGCCATTACAGGCGCAATTGCTCAAGATAAGACAATTACTGGTAGAGTATTAGGTTCCGATGACGGCTTACCTCTACCCGGAGTTTCCGTTCGTGTAAAAGGCGGTACGGCAGGTACTACCACCGGCGGAGATGGAACTTTTTCCTTAAGTGTTCCTTCGACTGCCAAGGTATTATCTTTTACCTACATTGGGTATGTTACTCAAGACATTACAATTGGATCTTCAGCAACTATAGCAATTCGCCTAGTTTCTGATTCACAGATGATGGCTGAAGTAGTTGTAACAGGTTATGGTGTCGCCCAAAAACGTGATCTTGGTTCTGCCAGTTCACGTATTACCGGAAAACAATTTGAAAACCTGCCTTTACAGAGTTTTGACCGTGCATTGCAGGGTCGTGCTGCCGGCGTTCAGGTTACCGCTCAAAGTGGTCAGCCGGGTGGTGCTATTAACGTTAGAGTACGTGGTGTAGGTTCAATCAATGCAGGAAATGATCCACTATACATCGTGGATGGTATTCAATTGAAAACATCCGCTATCTCTGGCCAAGCCTCTTCCAACACATTAGCATCAATAAATCCAAATGATATCGAAACGATTGAAGTTTTGAAGGATGCCGCTGCCGCATCTATTTATGGTGCAGCTGCTGCAAATGGTGTTGTTCTGATTACTACCAAAAAAGGTAAAAGCGGGTCTTCCGTTGTTAACTTCTCTGCACAACAGGGAGTTATGCAAAACATTTCGCGTTATGATGTGGCTAATGCTCAACAATATGCTCAGATGCAAGTTCCGGCTTCAGTAAATGCAGGTCGTCTAACTCAAGCAGGTGCTGTTGCATTTTATGGTGATCCTACAAATGCTAGTGCTCAAACTACAAATTGGTTTGATGCAATCGCACGTGAGGGTAAGTCAAGAATTTATGACTTGTCACTTTCAGGTGGTGATGCTAAAACTAACTTCTTTATTTCTGGTTCTTACACTGATCAGGATGCACAGGTAATTGAGTCATTTTATAAAAGAGGCACATTTAGAGCTAATATCGGACATAAAATAACTGATAAGCTTAGTGTTAATGCAAATGTTTCAATGTCTGCAACCAGAATATTTGGAACCATTGCAGATGGTGCTAACGTAAACGGACCATTTTTTTTTCCGTTTACTTTACGTCCAGATGTACCGATTTATCAGCCTGATGGATCTTATACCCAAGGAGCTGCATTAAAAGCTAGTTTCGCATACAACATCGTTCAGGGTGCCAAAGAAGAAGTTAGAATAGGTAATGCTTTGCAGACTGTTAGTAATTTTTCTGCTACCTACAAAGTTACACCATCTCTTTCTATTACAGGATTTGCCGGTATTGATTTCGTGGATACACGTGATG
>JBDNGV010000291.1:0-1214 GCA_041689125.1 Daejeonella sp. | reverse complement strand
TCGTTGTTCCCAAGGAAGATTCTCCCAGGTAGATTTTGCTGCAAGAGCTGCATTGATCGCATCTGTAACCTGTTGTTTTGTGCCCTGATTATAGCTGCCCAGCAAATGCTGATGATTATGAGGTGGCCTGATCTCTACTTTCTTGTCAGTTCTGATCTCTTTGCCTCCGATATACATCGGAATATCAAGCAACTCCGACCGTGCTTCCTCAATGGCTTCTTTTAATAATTTACGTTCACTGCTTCCCGGAGCATAATTCAATATAGGCTCATTTACCGGTTGAGGTACCTTGAAAAATCCTTTTAACATAATTGGTTGTTTAGTTATTGCAAAGATAAGGCTTTGATTGAAATCTGTGGATTGAATTGTCTCTTGCTAAATTGGTATACATCTATCATTTTATTAGGACAAAATGAATTACAATCATTCAATTTAACTAATCTGGATCTAGAAACTATAGAACTGATTTGAGTCATTCAAAAGCATGATCTCTCACATTATTTATTCGCCTGTATTTAAAGATTTTTATGTGGCACAACTAGTGCAAGATTAATAACAAAAACTACTAGTAAGAAGGTAATTGAGGCTATAAAGGCATTAAAATAATGAAAGGGTTGGTATATGATGGTCCTAGTGAAAAGAAGCGGTTCAATGTTCCAAAATCCGGGATTAAAATTACAACTGATGCGGTGGTTAAAGTGTTAAAAGCTACAATCTGTGCTACGGATTTGCATATCCTGAAAGGTGATGTGCCTGCTGTAACCAAAGGAAGGATACTGGGGCGCTTAATTGATGCCATACAGGCCGAGTATGTTCGGATACCGCATGCCGATAACAGGTCTGTACCTGATACCTGAAGATGCATACGAAGTGTTTGGTAATGCTGCTAGAGAGAAAGCAATAAAGGTAATTATTGGCGACTAACCGATGCCTGCGGTATTTACTAAGCATGAAAATCAAATATATGATTTTCATACTTAGTAACTCATCAAGAGTTTTTTCAATTCCATAGGCAAATAAATACTAACTCATTACGAAAAGTAAAATAGCTAAAACAGATATAAAACAAGCCTGTGTCCAAAAACAGCAAGAATTGATTGATAGTTTTAAACAGCAGGAGGTTGAAATGTACAATGATACCTTCAGTCAGAATGCAAGCGCCAGTCAGTCTGAAGACCGCAAAGCAGGCAAGGTTGATTTACTAAACGCTCTTG
>JBDNGV010000290.1:0-2719 GCA_041689125.1 Daejeonella sp. | reverse complement strand
CACCCGCTTTCAGTATTCCATCTGTGGAAATATCGTCTCCCATTTTCAATAAGATGGGAATTTCCAATTCATTAGGAAGCTCTTCAAAATCGGGAAGTGTTTTAATGTTCGGTCCCTTAATCAATTCAGCAGATGCTTCATTTGGAGCAATCAGCATCTGATTACTTATCTTGATCCGGGCTGGCTCTTTCCATTTTGGATAAGCAATATTCATTAAAGTTTCAAGTTCTCTGGGGTCAGTAATTTGCCCTGTAAGTGCAGCTGCCATAGCAGTTTCTGGGCTACACAGGTATACCTGGTCATCGAGTGTGCCCGAGCGTCCCGGAAAATTACGAGGCATAGTCCTGAGACTAATCGTATTGGTAGCTGGAGCTTGTCCCATACCTATACATCCCATACAACCGGATTGATGAAGGCGTGCACCGGCAGCTATCAAAGATCCAAGAGCGCCCATTTCTGTCAAATTCTCTAACACTTGGCGGGAAGAAGGATTGACATCGAAAGAAACATCGGGAGAAACAGTTTTCTCTTTTACTATTTGGGATGCGATCCAAAAATCACGTAATCCCGGATTTGCAGAAGAGCCAATAACAACTTGTTGTACCTTTAAACCACTAACTTCTCTTACTGGAACAACATTGCCGGGACTGCCAGGGATTGCAATTAATGGTTCTAACTCAGATAAATTGATTTCAATATTATGATCGTACGTTGCACCTTCATCGGATTCTAATTTCATCCACTGGTCTTCTCTTCCTTCTTGTATGAGAAATTCACGGGTGATTTCATCGGAAGGGAATACGGAAGTTGTAGCGCCTGTCTCTGTTCCCATATTGGCGATAACATGACGGTCCCAAGCACTCAGAGATTTCAGACCGGGTCCATAATATTCTAAGACATATCCACGCCCTCCAGTTACATCATGCATGCGTAGTATTTCTAAAATCACATCTTTTGCACTTACCCAGTCGGGCAACTTTCCAATGAGTTTGATGCCCATCACTTTTGGCATTTTAACAAAATACGGTTCGCCTGCTGAAGCTAAAGCTACATCCAATCCGCCTGTACCGATGGCAAGCATTCCAATACCGCCCCCGGCAGGAGTATGACTGTCTGAACCCAACAGCGTTTTGCCTGGCCTCCCAAACCGCTCCATGTGCACTACATGGCTAATTCCGTTCCCTGACCTACTGAACCAGAATCCAAAACGTGCCGCTGCCGACTGAAGAAATAGATGGTCATCCATATTCTTGTAATCCGTTTGAAGCAGATTATGATCTACATATTGGACTGCAATTTCCGTTTTGCTCTTGTTTAAATTAAGAGCTTCCAATTCAAGCATTACCAATGTGCCGGTGGCATCTTGCAGTAATACCTGATCAATTTTCAACCCGATTTCGGTTCCGGGTTTCATCTCACCGGAAATAAGATGAGAAATGATCAATTTTTGGGTAACGTTTTGTGGTTTCATTTTTGCCGGTTTTATAATATTTAGCTTTACGTCCATATTTTTGTTCTTGCAGAGCAGTTTTTACAAATATCAATTTCAGAACGTGAAAGAATAACGGCTGCTTTAATTTATTGTATTGAGTACCTTGCCATATTTGAAAACTGCCGTTCAATTAATTAGGATTATTCTTTTCCTGTGTAGGATCCTATAATCTAAATTATTATAGCTTCAGGATACTTGTTTTTCCAAATTTTATAAGCATCCATACTCCGGACAGTTATTGTTGTTCTGTTATCTAACTGTATTTTAATTTTTGGACGGTCATCTATGATTATTTTTTTTGTTTTCATGATAATCTTATTTTACCTGCCTGCCGGCAGGTTGTTTCTATTCTTCAATCCTCTGATACTCAGATTTACAAAGGTTTTTGAGGCCTTTTCGCCTTTGCAGTTCAATATTCATTCTTAACAAATTCCCTAAAGTCTTTTTCTTTCAAGATTAAACCTTGAAACAAGCGCTCTTTTATATCGAACAATACACGTTCGCCTTGAGAGTAAAACTCTTCAAGGTTGATGGTGATGATGCCACTTAATGCTACTTTATTTACTATCTCCATTTTAGATATGAGTATTGAGATATAAGTATTGAGATGTAAGCTCATTAACAGCTCTCAAATCTCTCTTCTCACATCCCAAATCTGATTTTTACATAAACCCCAACTCTAGTTGTGCCACTTCGCTCATCATTTCTCTTCCCCATGATGGTTCAAAAGTCATTGTTATTTTTGCTGATTTAATTCCTTCTATTTCACGCAATTTTTGTTCTGTTTCAGGTGGCAATGTTTCTGCGACTGGGCACGATGGGGAGGTTAAAGTCATTAGCATCGTGAGGTTGTTGTCTTTATCAATATTGAGTTCATAAATCAAACCTAACTCCCAAATATCAACAGGTATTTCAGGGTCGTAACAGGTTTTAAGTGTATCAATTGCCTTTTGTGTAAGCTCAGTATTTTGTGTAATTATTATTGCTGCCATTTTTTTTAAGGTTTTAATGTTTTAATGTTGGCAGGTTTTAAGGGTATTTGCAAAACTTTCCAACTTTATAACCACTGTGTTCAACTTTCTAACTTTTCAACTTTCTAACTGTTTATATGCAAGTGCATCCAATTTCATTTGTTTTATCATACTTAGTAAACCATTGCTACGGGAGGGCGATAGGTGTTCTATCAATCCTATTTTATTAATAAATTCAAATTGTGCATTTATAATT
>JBDNGV010000289.1:0-16765 GCA_041689125.1 Daejeonella sp. | reverse complement strand
GCCAAAGTCGGCGGACTTGGGGATGTGGTTGGTGCGCTGCCGAAATACCTTTGTGAAGCCGGACTGAATGCCTCTGTGGTTATTCCTTATTACGATCGAAAATTTGTTCAAGAAAACTCCTTCGAACTTATATTCAAATCAACAGGAATTATTGGATCTAAAACTTTTGAATACCATATTCTGAAAGAAAGAAACAGAACACTTGGTTTTGATTTGTATCTGATTCGAATACCCGGACTTCTTGATCGAAAAGAAATTTATTGCTATCCGGATGAAATAGAACAATTTATTAGTTTTCAACTCTCATTTTTAGATTGGATCAGTAAATCAGAAAAAAAACCGGACATTATTCATTGTCATGACCACCATACCGGACTTATTCCTTTCTTGGTTTCAAACACTATTTCCTTTAAAAACCTGGCCTCAATTCCAACAGTTTGCACAATACACAACGGACAATATCAGGGTTGGTTTGGCTGGGATAAAATTTCTTACTTACCTGCCTTCGACCTGAGCAATGCCGGGCTTCTTGACTGGGGTAACTGTATCAACTCCCTAGCAGCATCTGTAAAATGCTGCTGGAAATTTACTACAGTTTCACCAAGCTACCTGAAAGAACTATCTGTTAATTCTAACGGATTGGAGAAACTGTTTCAGATGGAGGAGGCCAAAGGATCAGGAATTATCAACGGCATAGATACTATGGTCTGGAACCCCGAGACTGATCCAATGATCTTCAAAACCTATACGCATGAAAGCGTGAATGCTGGTAAAAAAGAAAATAAAAAACAACTCTGCAAAGAGTTTGGACTTAGTAGTACAAAACCATTGGTTGTCTTTATCGGACGACTCGTTGGTGAAAAAGGAGCAGATCTTCTTGCGGAACTTATTGCATCCTGCCTGGACTCCTTTAAAGGAAGGCTAAATTTTCTTATTTTAGGTTCAGGAGATCCTAAAACTGAAAAGGAATTAAAAGATCTTAAAGTAAAATATAAAAAACAATATGGGGTATATATCGGATACGATGAAATGCTTTCACATCGCATCTATGCAAGCGCTGATTTTTTGATCATGCCATCAAGGGTGGAGCCATGCGGTTTAAATCAACTATATGCCATGCGTTATGGAACAATACCTATTGTTCATAAAACAGGAGGTTTAAAAGATACAGTGATTGATTTAGCGGTGCCGGGTGGTTACGGATTTAGCTTTGACGAGCTAAATATTCTAAGCATAAAAACTGTTATCGGAAGAGCTTATGAGGTATATGAAGATCCGGAAAGAATGACCGCAATAAGAAAGAAGCTGATGTCACTTGATTTTTCATGGGACAAATCTGCGGAAGAATATATTAACCTTTATAAAAGCTTGAGCAATGATTGAAATGAATTCTAAAGTATTATCTGTTGTTTTGGGTGGCGGACAGGGCTCCCGCCTTTATCCACTTACTGATACACGTTCAAAACCGGCTGTTCCAATTGCGGGAAAATACCGTTTGGTAGATATTCCAATTTCAAATTGCTTGAATTCGGGTATAGAGCGGATTTTTGTATTAACACAATTCAATTCTGCATCCTTAAATAAACACATTAAAAACACCTATCATTTCAGTTTTTTCAGTGAGGCATTTGTAGATATTCTTGCTGCCGAGCAAACACCCGGCAATAGTACCTGGTTTCAGGGCACTGCAGATGCTGTAAGGCAGAGTCTTGGTCATTTGGTGCAACACCAATGCGACTATATCCTGATTCTTTCAGGAGATCAGCTATACCAAATGGATTTTGGGGAAATGGTTAGAAGTCACGAAGCGAGTGGAGCTGAGATTAGCATTGCAACTATCCCCGTAAATGCCAAAGAAGCGAGTGATTTTGGTATTCTGAAGGCTGATGAAAATAATCTAATCACCTCCTTTATTGAAAAACCAAAACAGGAACTATTGCCAGAATGGAAGTCGGATGTGAGTGACAGCCTTAAATCAAAGGGCAAGGAATACTTGGCATCAATGGGTATTTACTTGTTCAACAGAAAATTACTGTTAGAATTGCTGGAAAATAATACAAGAACAGATTTCGGAAAAGAGATCATTCCACAATCACTTGAAGATCATAAAGTGATTAGCTACAAATTTGAGGGTTACTGGACTGATATAGGAAATATTCATTCCTTCTTTGAGGCAAATATTGGTTTAACTGATGATATCCCTGAGTTTAACCTTTTTGATAAAAAATCCATTTACTCGAGGGCGAGAATGCTCCCCCCTTCAAAAATATCTGGCACTACCTTAGAAAAAACCATCATTGCTGATGGGTGTATTATAAATGCCAGCAGGATAGAACGTTCAATCATCGGAATAAGAACACGTATAGGAATAGGCACAACAATCGTCAACAGCTATGTAATGGGTGGGGATCGTTATCAGACACTGAATGAGCTAAACGATGCAATTAAGGCTAAACAACCCATAATGGGAATAGGCGAAAGGTGCTATATTAAAAATGCGATTATTGATAAAAACTGTTTCATTGGGAATGATGTAAGAATTAACGGAGGTAAACATCTTGAAAACGGGGATTTCAAAACACACACGATTAAAGATGGTATTGTAGTAATTAAAAAGTTAGCTGTAATCCCAAATGGAACGGTAATTTGAAAAGATTGAATTGATTGAAATTTAATGAGACTATTTTATCGACCTGATAATATCCGGCGACAAAGGCTTGGAAATAAAACCCTTAACCCCAGCAAACAATTTTGAGCGTAGCAAATCTTTTTCATCTACCGAAGAGGAAACAATAAATACCCGGATATTTTTTTTGAAATCTTTAATAAGGATTTCAAAGGCCTCAAGAAAGCCCCAGCCATCAATTACAGGCATATTCAGGTCGAGAAGAATGACATCGGGAAGTGTCTCCTCATTTTCTATGTTCTCCTTTAAAAAATCAAGTGCTTTTTGGGCTTCGTTATAGCTAGAATATTCGTCAAACAGATTATGCTTCGTTATCATAATCTGAGCAATACGCTGATGGATTGGATCATCATCAATAATAAATATTCTGCTTTTTAAATCCATGCACGCAAGTTAACCTTAATAATAGGCAATAAAAATGATTTAACCCGAAATGATCTCACGGATTATTTAATAAAATTAATCCTCATCATCAGAAACTGAACTTTGTCCGCTTCCCGAATAGGCACTTCTTCTCACTACCGGCATACCCGCAACCTTGTAGAGTTCATCCAGCTTAAGCAGACTCCCGTTTGTGAGATTAGTTAATAATATTATCGTGATATCTTTATTCACTTGCCTTAAATAGATATTCCTGAAACCATGCCACCAGCCGGTATGATACACAACCTTATTATTGCCTTTCTCGAAAGTCCGCCAGCCATAACCATAATTAAAATGACCCCTTTGCATCACATTATGTGCAGCATAAGAAGAATCTATAGTCTCTGTTTTTAATAATCTACCTTTTCTCATGGCCCTGTCAAATAAATATAAGTCGTTGATGGTACTATATATTCCTTTATCACCAACCGGGCCATCAAGAAAATTTTGGGCAACCGAGCGGCGCCAATTTCGGTCATGACCAATAACATCTACAGGAATTTTGTCATACTCTGCCTTAGAGTATACCGCAGTATTCTTCATACCAAGTGGTTTAAAAATATTCTCTGCCATAAACTGAGAATATTTTTGGCCACTTACTTTTTCAATGATGGCTGCCAAAACCATGAAATTGGAATTATTGTAATGAAACCTTCTGTTCGGCTTAGAATATGGATTGGGCTTGTGTTCGGCGATTAGTTTCATTACATCCTGGTTAGTAATTCCAGGACGCTCATCCTTCCTTTGTGCTTTCCAAAGATCATCTACAAAATAAACGTAGTTCATCATACCCGATTTGTGAGTTAAAAGCAGCTCAACTGTTATGCTATCGTATGGAAAATCAGGATAAAATTCCTTGACATTCTGGTTTAGCCTTAACTTACCATCTTCTACAAGCATCATAATAGCAGTAGAGGTAAATGGCTTGGAAACGGAGGCAAGCTCAAAAACTGAATTGATCTTCAAGCTGTCGCGATGTAGGTGATCAGCCCAGCCAATTGCCCTTTCATAAATAATCTTTCCATTTGTTGCTACAAGTACATTCCCATTAAATCCCGATTTCCTGTGAAGATTCATGACAATTTCATCTATTCGTTTATCTGCATTTCTGGGGTCATAAAAAAGAACTACACTATCCGGCACATCATTTTTAAGTGGTATATTCTTTCTTTTAACAGAAGGATCTGAATTACAGGCATTTATTAAAATAATAAGGACAAAAAGTACTAAACTGTTGTGGAGTTGGTTGATCATGGAGAATGTTTGGTAAAAATTTAATGCCGAAAATTAGAAAATATTATAAACAGGATAAGAAAAGAGTTATAAACACCAGTGTATAATTGTTCAGATTGTTACAAATTAGATGGTAAAATCTGAATTTTTGGCCTTTAATCAAGGTAAAAAAATCTAAATTTGCATCATAACAAAAAACCTGTTCCAATGAATTACAGAGTAGAACATGATACCATGGGCGAAGTTAAAGTGCCCGAGGATAAATACTGGGGTGCTCAAACCGAGCGTTCGAGAAATAATTTTAAGATCGGGCCCGAGGCCTCAATGCCAAAGGAAATAATTGATGCCTTTGCTTATCTAAAAAAAGCGGCTGCTTATACCAATGCCGACAGCGGAATTTTGCCAATTGAGAAACGCGATCAGATCGCTAAAGTTTGCGATGAAATATTGGAAGGTAAACTCTCCTCAGAATTTCCTTTGGTGATCTGGCAAACAGGCTCAGGTACCCAGTCGAATATGAACGTGAATGAGGTTATCGCTAACCGGGCTCATGTTCTTCAGGGAAACAAGCTTGGTGAAGGTAAAACCTTTATACACCCTAATGACGACGTAAATAAGTCGCAGTCCTCTAATGACACCTATCCAACCGCAATGCATATTGCAGCCTATAAAATGGTGATCGAAACCACTATTCCTGGAGTTGAAAAACTTCGTGATGCTCTACATCTTAAAGCTGAGAAATTTAAAGAGGTGGTTAAAATTGGTCGTACTCACCTGATGGACGCTACACCACTAACTTTAGGACAAGAGTTTTCAGGTTACGTTTCGCAGCTCAATCATGGAATAAAAGCCTTAAGAAATACCTTAGAACACTTGTCGGAACTGGCACTTGGCGGCACGGCAGTTGGTACAGGCATTAATACTCCAAAGGGTTATGATGTTAGCGTTGCCGCTTACATTGCCAAATTTACAGGAATACCGTTCATCACTGCAGAAAATAAATTTGAGGCTTTGGCAGCACATGATGCAATTGTTGAAACTCATGGTGCATTAAAGCAGATTGCTGTTTCATTGATGAAAATTGCAAACGATATACGTATGCTGGCTTCAGGTCCACGTTCAGGAATTGGAGAAATCCATATTCCTGATAATGAACCAGGTTCTTCAATCATGCCAGGAAAAGTAAATCCAACCCAAAACGAAGCGGTGACTATGGTTGCCGCACAGGTGATGGGAAATGATGTTACCATCAGTATTGGAGGTTCAAACGGCCATTATGAGCTTAATGTATTCAAACCGCTTATGGCTGCTAATTTCCTTCAGTCGGCACGCTTAATAGGAGATGCCTGTGTATCTTTCACCAATAATTGCGTTGCCGGAATAGAGCCGAATTATGAGGGTATTAAAAAACATCTCGAAAATTCGCTGATGCTGGTAACAGCACTAAATCCTCATATAGGTTATGAAAATGCTGCAAAGATTGCAAAAACAGCCCTTAAAGAGAATCAGTCCTTGCGTGAAGCTGCAGTAGGCCTTGGTTTATTAACAAACGAGCAATTTGACCAATGGGTCCGGCCTGAAGATATGATCGGCGGTTTAAAATAATTCCATTTACCTCTTCCGTTTCAGGCCGGGAGAGGTATTTAAAAATTCGATATGGTAAAAAACGCCAATATTTTCTTTTTTGTCATCTTTATGATCACTTTAGGATCCTGCAAATTCAATCCTAACCTGCAGGGTAAAGGAACAGAAAGTATTCAAGGAATCTGGGAAGAAGATAGCGTTGACTTTCAGAAGGAAAAGCTACAATATTCCACACATCAATTCCGATTTTCTTGTGATTCTGTTTACCTTACTATTAAAACTTTCGCTAAAGTAAATACCTATCCGGATTCCTGCTTTAATAATGGAAGCTGGACTGAATACGCAAAAGGAACTTACCTCACCAATGGGGATACCCTAATGCTGACAACAACTTTTACAAAATCGAATTTTAAACAGAAAATTTCGGGATGTTACCGCATCGGACAATATCTTCCGGCCTATGTTATGCGAAAAAATACCGGTGACAATTTATACCTTGAAAGTCTAAAGCAGCACTCAAATATTAAACTATCACTCAGAGAAAAAACGGTCTGTATTCAGAAGCCACTAAATTAAATCATCATGAAATTCAATCCTCTAAAAAAAATATTACCGGCATTTATACTGCTCTATCTGCCTTTCCAGAGTATGGCTTGGGGAATACTTGGACACAGGGTAGTGGGCCAGATTGCAGAAAGCTACCTCAATAAAAAAGCAAGCCGAGAAATAAAACTAATCCTGGGAAATGAAAACCTAGCAATGGCCAGTAATTGGGCAGATTTTATTAAATCTGAGCCTTCTTATAATTACCTCAGTAACTGGCATTACATAAATCTGCCAGCAGGTTTAAATGAGGAACAGCTAAATTTTGCATTAAAGCGCGATACCGTTACAGATGCCTATACCAAAATTCTTTATCTGAGTGCAGAATTAAAAAACAAGACCCTTGAACAAGAAAAGAAAGTAATGTATCTGCGTTTGCTTATACATTTGGTGGGCGACCTACACCAGCCCATGCATACAGGGCGTTTTGAAGATCAAGGTGGAAATAAAATACGATTAACTTGGTTCGGTCAAAACACTAACCTACACCGAGTATGGGATTCGGATCTTATTGATTCACAAGAACTTAGCTATACTGAATATTCGCGTTCTATTAATTTTATTGATGGAAATCAGCTACATTCTCTGCAGTCGCAGGATGCAGCCCAATGGGTTAAAGATTCATACCGCATCAGTGAAAAACTATATGCAAATGTGAAAAATGGCGATAAATTGAGCTACCGCTATATCTATGATAATATAGCAATTGCTAACCAACAAATGCTAAAAGGCGGAATTCATCTTGCAGCTTTATTAAACACTATTTTTTCAACATAAGCACTGATTTATGAAGATCTTAATGGTATGTCTGGGCAATATCTGCCGTTCTCCATTGGCACACGGTGTTATGGAACACCTCGTTCAGCAAAAGGGTTTAAATTGGGAAATAGATTCAGCTGGAACCGGAAACTGGCATATTGGTGAACAACCTGACAGGCGTTCCATAACTATTGCCAAAAATTATGGTCTGGACATTTCTAAGCAAACTTGCCGTCAGTTTGATATTTCGGATTTTGAAAATTTCGATCAGATTTTGGTGATGGATTACAGCAACCTCAGTGACGTGAAATCCTTGGCTAGAAATGTGGACGACCATAATAAAATCAGCCTCTTCTTGAAAGATGCCATTGTTCCTGACCCCTATCATGATGATGATCAGTTTGATCAGGTTTATCAAATGATAGAAAAACGCTGTAAAGAATTACTCGAGGAATATGCTTCCACTATTTAAGATTAAGGTCTTTTTGTACCTTTAGCCCATGGCAGTCATAAAACCATCCATACCAAAAGGAACTCGCGATTTTTCAGCTAGTGAAATGGTGAAGCGCAATCATATTTTCAATACTATAAGTTCGGTATTCAAAAAATATGGTTATCAGGAGATTCAAACTCCAACAATGGAAAATCTAACTACCCTAACCGGAAAATATGGTGATGAAGGTGATAAACTGATTTTTAAAGTTTTGAACTCGGGTGATTTTCTATCCAATGTGACAAATTCTAAACTCGAATCCCGTAACTCCCAACTCATTATATCTGAAATTAGTGAAAAAGCACTCCGCTACGATCTAACCGTCCCATTTGCCCGCTATGTTGTGATGCACCGCAATGAGATCACTTTCCCCTTCAAACGTTTCCAGATCCAGCCGGTCTGGCGTGCCGATAGGCCACAGAAAGGAAGGTATCGCGAGTTCTACCAATGTGATGCCGATGTAGTAGGCTCTGAAAGCCTAATCAATGAAGCAGAGTTTGTACTAATATACCAGGAAGCTCTAGGCAAATTGGGTCTTAAAGACTTCACAATCAAGATCAATAACCGTAAAATATTATCCGGCTTCGCCGAGATTATTGGAAAGCCAGAGCTGATTGTAGATATGACTGTTGCCATTGATAAACTCGACAAAATAGGTTTTGATGGTGTGACCAAAGAACTGATCGAACGCGGTTTTAGTGAAACAGATATTGAAAAACTCAAACCAATCATCGCCTTAAGTGGATCAAATGATGAGAAACTGAACAGCCTGCGCAAGATCCTTGCGGCTTCCGAAATAGGTCTGAAAGGAATTGCTGAAATTGAAACTATATTTTCATACTTGGCTCTGCTCTCAATACCCAATACTCAATACTCAATACTCAATTTAGAACTCGACATTACCCTTGCCCGAGGCCTTAACTACTACACCGGCGCTATATTCGAAGTAAAAACCAATGAAGTAGCTATGGGCAGTATTGGAGGTGGCGGACGATATGACGACCTGACAGGAATGTTTGGCCTCAGTGATCTAACCGGGGTAGGTATCTCTTTTGGTGCCGATCGCATTTATGATGTTCTTGAAGAATTAAACCTTTTTCCGGAAAGTACTTCAGAAAGTACAAAGGTGCTCATCAGTAATTTTGATTCTTTGGCCGAAAAATATACCCTGCCCTTACTTCAGCAATTAAGGAATGCGGGAATCAGTGCTGAGATCTATCCATCTTCAGCCAAGCTGAAAAAACAGATGAGCTATGCAGACGATAAAAATATCCCATTTGTTATCCTGATAGGAAGCGAAGAAATGGAAACAGGACTGCTGAGTTTAAAGAATATGAAAAGTGGGGAGCAAGAAAAGATAACTATTGAACAAATCATCGCTTCTTTAACATAGAAATCGAATTTACCTGAGCAATATTCAGTCAAATTCGTATAAACACGCTGCATTTGAAGTCATTTAATATTCTCCACCAAAACCTTCAGAAACTCTTCCGGTATTTCCAGATGTGGAATATGTCCAGAATCCTTAAACTCAATTAGTACAGATCCCGGAATTTTGGCCGCAGTTTCTTTTCCTAGTTGATTATAAAGTCCGTATTTCTTTTGATCTTCCGGTTTAAGCCTCGCTTTACCCACAACGGTTTTATCCTGGGTACCAATCAGCAATAATACCGGAACTTTGAGCAAAGGAAATTCATAAACCACCGGCTGCTCATAGATCATCTGAGCTGTTAAAGCCGATACTTTTGCATACCGGGGAAACTCAGAACTTCCGGTTACCCCTGATGCTATGCGAACCAGCTCATCATACTCAGGCTTCCATTGGACGAAATAGGAACTTTGATAATATCTTTTCACACTTTCGGGGGTGGTCTTTAGCTCGGCCTGATACAGAGCTTCAGGACTCGCATTTGGAACGAAACGGCGGTAATCCTCTAATCCAATTGGGTTTTCAAGGATTAACTGTATTGTTCTTTCCGGATAAAGCAAGGCAAAACGGCTTGCAAGCATACCACCCATGGAATGCCCCATCAGAACGGCTTTTTGTATTCCCAGACTATCTAAAAGTTGTCTGTTCAAGTCAGCTAACCGATGGAAGCTGTAATTAATAATTGGCTTAGATGATTTTCCAAAGCCAATCTGATCAGGAACCAATACCCTGTAACCCTTGGCACTTAATGCCCTTATTACATTAGTCCAGTAATATCCTCCAAAATTTTTCCCATGAAAGAGTATTATCGATTTCCCGTTTGGATTATCCGGCTTAATATCCATATATTCCATTCGTAAGGCCTGACCCTCAAGGTTTAGAGATAAAAATTTTATTGGAAATGGATAGTCTACATTTTCAAGCGTAATTGACAAGCTTTGAGTCTGCTGGGCATAAGTAAGCGAGGAAACAAGCAATAGAAAAAATATCATTAATCTACTCATAATCAATAATTTAAAATAAAAACAGCATTCCGAGTTTATAAAATTAGCGTCGAGAAACCAATTTAATTTTTCTAACGTATCTTATAAAAATCAATTCAATGGAAATTTAAACAATTAGAAACCTAAAACACTAAACTACTATGGAACGTAAAGACTTTCTTGCAGCACTCGGCCTAAGCGCAGGTTCATTAGTTATCACTTCATGCCTCGGCGCTTGCGGTAAAAGCGATACCGGCACACCAAATCAGGTTACCCCTACGCCAACACCCGGCAATAAGTTAGATTTTACGGTTAATGTAGGCACAAACGCTGATATTACTTCAAAAGGCTGGACCATAATGAATGGGGTAATCATTGCAAAGAACGGCTCAAACTTCATTGCCCTTTCTTCCTCATGCACTCATCAGGGTAACCCGGTAACCTATAATTCTGGAAGCAATAATTTTCCTTGTTCCCTGACCGGTGCGGCTCATGGATCTGTATTTGATTCAGGCGGAGCCAGAATACAGGGGCCTGCAACTTCCGCTCTTAAAAAGTACAGCACTACTTTAAGCGGAACTTCGTTGCGGGTTTTTGAGGCCTAATTCAGATTAAACTATATGAAAAAGATTTTCCTCATACTAGGTCTTATACTTCCAATTTCTTCTTTTGCTCAAGAAGATCTTATGAAACTAGTTTCAGATAGCAATGAGGTTTTTGTTAAAACGGCCACCTTCAAAGCTACCCGAATCATTAACGGCCATTCCGTTGAAACTGTTGGAAAGAATAATATGGATTTTATTATTGCCCACCGTTTTGACCGTATTAACCAAGGATTTGAAGAATTCTTCGGACTTGATGCTGCAACAAATCGTCTTGGATTGGAATATGGAATCAATGACCGTTTAATGTTAGGACTCGGAAGAAGCTCATTTCAGAAAACATTTGATTACTTCGCCAAGTATAAGCTGATTAGACAAACTTCAGGTTCAGTAAGTACACCGGTATCTGTCACCGTATTAGGTGGCTATGCAATTCGCACACAAAAAACTACTCCGCAGCTTTCAGGAAGTGACAGGAGTAGCTATACCGCCGAGTTCCTGATTGCCAGAAAGTTCAGCGAAGCATTCTCTTTACAACTGAGTCCAACACTCATTCATAGAAACAGGGCAGATATTTTCACAGACAAGAAAACCGTTATCGCCACAGGAATTGGAGGCAGAATGAAATTAACTAAACGGACTTCTCTGAACGGAGAATATAATTACGTTTTGCCGAACCAGATTGACAATAGCTATAATAACAATCTCTCTTTCAGCTTTGATATTGAAACCGGTGGACACGTATTTCAACTACTTTTTACAAATTCGTTCGGAATGACTGAAAGACAGTTCATTACAGAAACTGATGGTAGCTGGGGCAGCGGTGATATCCATTTTGGTTTCAACATTTCAAGAAGTTTTTCTTTTGAGAAAAAAAATAGACAGAAACCATGAAGCACTATTTGATAGTACCGGTCCTTATTCTAATTTTCAATTGTGCTTCAGCACAAAATAAGCTTTATAGTGTCAGCAAAAGTGAGTTTAGCTTTTTCTCCAAAACTCCTTTAGAAGATATTAAGGCTAAAAATACACGTGCAAATTCGATCATTAATCTATCAAACCAGGAACTAGTTATTCGTATTCCTGTCTCACAATTTCAATTCAGTAATAAGTTGATGCAACAGCACTTTAATGAAAATTATATGGAAAGTGAAAAATATCCTTATGCCACTTTCAAAGGGAAAATCATTGAAGACCTAGATCTAAGCAAGCCAGGGATTTATTCTGTGAATGCGAGCGGGACATTAAATATTCACGGTGTTGATCAAGATAGGAAACTTAGTGGCAAATTAACTGTAGGTGAAAATTCCTTGGTACTTGAAACAAAGTTTGATGTATTGCTGGTTGATCATAAAATTGATATCCCAAAACTGGTATTTAAAAAGATAGCAGAAAAGATTGAAGTAAGTGCCAATATTTATTATACTCCGTATGTAAAATAGTTTTCACGAAATTCAGAATCTTTACTAACCAATTTCAATAAAAAAGCCAGACAATTGCCTGGCTTTTTATATTAAATATTTAAACGAATACTACTTATTAAGTGGAGGAACCATCGGAAGCACAATACTGCTCAAACGTGAACCCCCATGGTGAATGGTTTGCTGGGCTACTCTTATACGGTCGCTGCTGCCAAATGGATCACCAGTGTTCGGGTTACGGTCAAACTGAGGGAAGTTGCTTGACGTAATATCTACACGAATCCGATGTCCCGGCAAAAATACATTCGCAGTACCTGTCATTTCAATTTCGTACTCATAAACCTGATTGGGCGTAAGTAATTTGATCTTATCTAATCCCTCACGAAATCTGGCTCTCAGAATACCTTCAGAGATTGGCATTGCCCTACCGTCTGGATATACATCAACCAGTTTGATCATCCAGTCGGTATCCGGTCCATCAGTTGCGGCAAATAACTTCATTTTCATAGGACCTGCAATTGTTACGGGGCTTTTTAGAAATTCTGAAGTATATACTAATAGATCTTCCATGCGCTCAAGAGGTCGTTGATCATAAGGGCCGGCTTGAGTTGGACTTCCACAGCAATTATTACCACCTAGTGTCAAAATTGGTGTTTTGGGATCATAAGTGTATTGATCACTTGCTGCCTTTTTAGGAGCCTCAAAACTTAATACTCCATCACCACGAACAGAATTTGCTTTTCCATTACTGCTGAGATATAGGTTTTTATATTGGGTTCCAGGAATCGGATAATCCTTCTCACTGCGCCATTTATCAATACCCATGTAGAATAACTGTACAGGATCTTCAAGATCTAAGCCATTCTTAATCCCTTTCAAATGGAAATCATAAAATTGCAATTCCCTGTTAAACATTTTCATGTTGGCTGTAGGACCAAAGTCAACAGTACCAAATGATTGTGAGGGGCCATGTCCCCATGGACCAATGATCATACGAGCTCCTGCACGTGCTTCAGGAGTAGCAGCTTTGTTCTTCATTCCGATATAACCGTTGATGGTACCCATTAAGAAGATATCAAACCAACCCCCATAAGTATGAGCGGGAACATTCATTTTAGAAAAATTCTCCTCATCACTGATCGACTTCCAGTAATCATCATAACTCTCATGATTAATCCAATCTCGGTAATGCTTAACTGCATAGCCTGCGCTTTTCAAGTCACCATCTTTTAATGGCAAATGCCATAAAATATTTTCATATTTCAACTCTTCAGGAGTATAGGCTTCCGTATGCCAATATTGAGGCAGCATGATTCGGTTTGGCATACGAACAACACCCCAGCCATAGTTAAAACTTAAACGGAAAGCACCACCCATCGTTAACCAGTTAGCATAAATATTTGTTGAAGCTACACCAGGAAAAGCTGCTACCAAATGCGGAGGAGTTGCACTCATCGCTGCCCATTGATTATGACCTAGATAACTTCCACCTTGAGTGGCTACCTTACCGTTAGAAAATGGCTGCGCTGCGGCCCATTCAATCACATCATAGCCGTCCTTAGATTCATCACGGAAAGGCTCCCAGCTACCCTCACTTTCATAGCGGCCCCTGATATCCGCAAAGACAACGGCATAACCCTCCTGGGCAAACCGGATCTTATCCTGATGGCCCCCATCACGCTGTACACCATAGCAAGTACGAACTACAATAGTTGGATATTTACCAGGTGCAGCAGGCAAGTAGACGTCAGCATATATTTTTACTCCATCACGCAACGTAATGGTTCTATATCGTTCTATTTTGATTTCGTTATTAACAGGTTTACGGAGTAATTCAGGAATATTATTCCTTAAAACTTGGTCTGAAGCATTAATTCTTTCAGAAAAACGTGCATCGCTTGCATACATGTAGTTTTGATTAGTTGATCCAGCCGAATAACTATTAAATTGGTTTCCAGTTTCCATTGTCTTGCCAGGCTGACCCTGAACTGTGATAGACCCTGAGAAAAAAACCGCCAGGAGTAAAAATTTTAACTTTTTCATGTTTTTTAAGTTTAGTATTCTTTGATAAATATGTAAAAATAAGTTTAAGATTCCAACCAAAAAAGCTCTGAAAATGAACTTTTTGAGTATTTAAAAACAAAAGGTAAATATAGTCCCACTAATAAATTACGTCCTTGATTATAATAACCAGCATTCAGGTCAGCTTCATCTAAACGACCAGGTTTAAATCTGCTTAAATGATCATAATAGGCTTTATTAAACAAATTATTCGCAGAAAGGTTAATTCTCAGTGGTTGTTTGTTGAGCATGAAGGTAGTTCCCAATGCAAGATTAACTAAAGAGTAAGCTCCTGTTGGTATTTCAAAATTATCAACTCTGCTTTGTTTGAAAACATTATCAAAGGCTATAGAAAAATAAGTGCTCTTCAAACCTCCTTTAAACTTAGGTTCCAGCCTGATCTCATTCCTTAATACTGCGGCAGGAATAAATGGAAGAGCCTTATCTGTTGCTCGATTTACTCCGCGGGTATAAGAGAAACTGTTTTCAAAATGGATCAGTTCCGCCGGGTGTAGCGTCAGACTTGCTTCAATTCCTGATAAATTGGCATTGTCCTGTACAAATCGATAAACAGGAAGGGTCTTTATATCAACAACTATAATTTCGTTTCCTATTTGGCGATTGTAAATATAATTACTGATGTGATTGTTAAAAGCCCCTAAACTAGCACTAATTACATTGGTGTTAAATTCAAAAGCAAAATCACCATAGTAACTGTTCTCCGGATTCAAATCATTATTTCCAACCTCATACCTAAAGGTTCCTTCATGAACTCCCTCTGAACTAAGTTCGGCTATATTAGGTGAACGGAATGCTGATCCGAGGTTCGCTTTAAAATTAAAATACTCACTGAATTCTTGTGTGAAACCAAAAGCTCCGCTGAAATTGGAAAAACTGTTGCTAAAATTGTTAAATTTAGGATTACCATCTTCCAACATTTGATTGCCTGTTATTTTACGGTAATCAAATCTTGCACCCAGATTAAAGGTGCTGGTTTCCCAGGATTTCTTGGCATAAGCAAAAAGACCTATTTCTCCAGATTTGTAATTCGGGATCAGCAATTCCTTTGCTTTATTCATGTTATTCTGAGCCGAGGCAGATAAGCCAATTACCGGCTCCCATCCATTAGTTTCATTAATATAGTATTTGAAATCAGAACTATAGGTCTTCAAGTCAAAAAAGAGGGAAGGGTTAATCTTGTCATCCGAAAGTTCTCTTCGCTGGTTATTCTGATAAGCAAGAATGGTGCGCAATCTTCCACTTCCGAGTAAAATATGACTGTTTATCGCAACCTTATAATGTCTTATATCCTGAAAAGGTAGAAACATAGTTCGGTCCTTTAGCTGTTTATCAGTTAAAACTGAACCATTCTCATCTTCGAAACTACCATCCGCATTCCTCGAAAAATCAGGTAATCCAATATTGTTTTGGAAACTTGATAGATTTAAATGTGCATAACCCCATTTCTTATTGAATCCTAGCTGTCCGCTGAAATTTGTTTCATTAAACCCGGTATTAGCTATTCTTCCGCCAGGAGCATTATAACTGTATGCACTTTTTAAAGAAGCCCTGGCACGCCAAATAAATCCATTGATATTACCCTGCAACATTGCAGAACTTCCGCTGAGCCCGTTATTACTCTGATAGCTGGACAATACTTCGCCTCTTACCTGCCCCTCAGGAGAAGGCAGGGGCTCCAATACATTGATAACCCCACCTAGTGCATCCGAACCATATAATAAACTGGCTGCACCACGCAAAACTTCCACACGCTCAGCGCTGTACTGATCTACTTCCATACCATGCTCATCTCCCCATTGCTGTCCCTCCTGTTTGGCTCCATCAACTAAGGTAACCACACGGTTATAACTTAAACCCCGAATAACCGGCTTTGAAATTCCACCTCCTGTGGTTACCTGAGAAACTCCGGGAATTTTGGCGATTGCATCAATCAGGTTACCTGATGGCCGATTAATTAGCTGATCCTTCGTAACGGAAGAAACTGCTGTACTGTTTTTACGGTTATCAGTACTGAAAGCCGTTCCGGTAATGACCACTTCCTTCGCTTCGATAACACTAGAGAGGAGAGCAAATTCAAGATTAGCTTTAAGGGAAAAATCAATAGTTTGAATGAGCGTGCTATAACCTAGGTACCGAACTTCGATGAGAAAGCGACCTTTTTCAGGAATATTATTGAATTTAAACTGACCAGATGCATCGGTCACAACAGAAATCTTAAGATCCGGAATTGTAACTAGTACTCCGGGAAGAGTTTCTTTGGTCAGCCCGTCAATCACTCGTCCTTCTATAAAGGATAAATTTGCATGGGAATTTGAAAATGAGAACAGTAATAAAATATATAAAACAATAGATTTCATTTCCTCTGAATTTAGAATATTAAATAAATGGAATAATAATACAGTCGTTGAAACGCTGCAAAATCATTAAAAAAAGAAAAAATACTTATTCCGAAGGAGGACCTCTTAAT